>CAYYZT010000143.1:0-8059 GCA_964476015.1 uncultured Chitinophaga sp. | reverse complement strand
GACCTTACCCCGATGGTGGACTTGGGTTTTCTGTTGATTACCTTCTTCATGCTCACCACTACCCTCAGCAAGCCGCAAGCATTGCCCATAACAATGCCTGATAAGCCCAATCCCAATGACCCGGTGGACTCCACCAAGGTTTTGGATGAGCTAGCCCTAACTGTAATCCTTTCGGAAAACAATAAGATTTACTATTACGAAGGGATGCCGAAAGACGGGGAGCCTTTGCAATTGCAGGAAACCTCCTTTGATACAGAGAAAGGTATCCGTCGTGTGTTGAGAAGGAAAAACGCACCGCAGATACAACAAATCGACGCGCTAAGGGAGAAACTCAGGAGCAAACAAATTGATGCCGACCAGTATAAAGCTGAAGTGGGCAAAGTGAAAGGTAGCAAAACCGCTATGTTCGTTTTTATTAAAGCCGACGATAAGGCCAAGTATGTAAACCTTATCGACATGCTGGACGAACTGCTTATAAACCAAGTGGGCAAGTATGCTATCGTGAACATTGACCCCAAGGAACTTGAGGTGTTGGGTGGCGATGTGCCACCCGCTCAGTAGCCCCGGCACAATAACTAAATGATTGACTAAAGAAAGCATCAGATAAAATGGCTTCAATTTTTAGTGAAAACTGGACCGACCTCATATTCCTTGATCGAAACAAGGAATATGGTGCTTACGAAATCCGCAGAAACTCCGCCCGCAACGTACTTATCGGTATGGCAATTGGCGTTGGCCTGTTTGGTGCTGCCGTAAGCGCTCCTTACATTGCCAGTTTGATGGCAGAAGAGGAAGTGGTTGATGTACCAATGGTATTTGAAAACGAGGCGTTGCCACCACCGGAACCTATTGATCCGGCAGAGCCGCCACCGCCGCCGCCGCCACCACCGCCGCCCTTGCAAACCACCATTAAGTTTGTGGCCCCTGTAATTGCAACCGAGGTAGAGGAAGACGAAACCCCGCCAGCCCAGGACGACTTTACCGAAGAGGTAACTTCAGGCAGGGAGACCGTGCAAGGCGACCCTGAAGGTGTGGACGAGAGTTTGATAGAGGGAACCGGCAACGTAGTGATTGACGATGCCCCCGAGCAAATCTTCACGGTGGTAGAGCAGCCACCATCGTTCCCCGGCGGCGACAAGGCTTTGATGGAGTTCTTGAAAAAGAACACCCAGTATCCGCCAATCGCCCGCGAAAACGACATCGAAGGCACGGTTTATATCGAGTTTGTAATCGACAAACAAGGTAACGTAACCAATGCCAAGGTAGCCCGTGGGGTAGATAAGTACTTGGACAAGGAAGCCCTGAGGGTTGTAAACTCCATGCCGAAATGGAAGCCTGGCAAGCAGAACGGCCACGAGGTGCAAGTACGCTACACCGTGCCTATTAAGTTTGTGCTTGGTTTTTAACGGAACCGCAATGGCGCAACGTTTTTTCTTCTATTTCGGCTTGCTGATGGTGCTCGTATTTATTGCGTTGGGCATCGCGGTTATCGTCAAGGGAGATTATTTTTTCCCGAACATGACAGGCGAAGTACGTGTTTTCTTTGGCTTGCTGCTTATTGCCTATGGCTCTTTCAGGGCCTATAGGTACTTGGCCAAGCCGAAATCAGAAGAATAAATCGATACCATTATGGGTAAGTACATTGTAGTTTTTTCCGCTTTGCTTTTATTGGCCGCTTGTAATACGGGTGGCGAAAAGGAATTGGATACGGTAACGAGCGGGGTTATCCGCATTAGTGCCGACGAAAGTTTCCAGAGCATTATGGATGCGGAGTTGGATGTGTTCCATTCCCTTTACAAATATGCCGTAATAGAGCCATTATACTTGGCAGAAGAAGAAGCCATGCGAAAGCTGATTGATGACAGCGTTCGCGTGGCTTTCGTCACTAGGGAGCCCAACGAATCGGAACGGGCGTATTTCCAAAAAGTAAAAATCACCCCCCGCATTACCAAGCTGGCCATTGATGGCATTGCCTTGATTGTGCATCCCAGCAACACGGATAGCATTATCTCCGTGGAGCAGTTGAAGGGTTTGTTTACCGGAAACCGCGCCGCTTGGAAACAAGATACTGTACAAAATCCTGTACAGATAGTGTTCGATAATACGAACTCCAGCACGGCCCGTTACATGCGCGAAACTTTCTCCAAAGAATTTCCTTCGTACTGTTTTGCGGTGAACAACAACCCGGAGGTTATTGAGTATGTTTCGCAAAACCCATCGGCCATTGGCGTAATAGGCGTGAACTGGATAAGCGACTCCAACGACACTGCCACGCTCGATTTCCTACAAAAAGTAAGGGTATTATATGTAGTGGGCGATAGCACCGGCAGCGGTGGGCAGCAACCTTACCAAGCCTACATAGCCCAGGGCACTTACCCGCTTATTAGGCATATTTATGCCGTGAGCCGCGAGGCGCGCGTAGGATTGGGCACCGGATTTGTAACATTTATGGCAGGCGACAAAGGCCAACGGATTATTTTGAAATCTGGGCTGGTACCCGCCACAATGCCTGTAAGGATTATTTCAACTAAAAATTAAAATTATCGAGTCATGTCTAAGTTAAAAGTGCTATTGGTTTTTGCGATTTGCGTAACGGCTTTTTCGCAGCAGCTTGTGGCCCAATCGTGGGCTGATGCTCAATACGCCCTTTGGAACGAGCAGCCAGCCAAAGCCAAGGAAATTGTAAAGAGCCTATTGGCCAGCAACCCTACCCACCCCGAGTATAACTACCGCATGGGCAACTTGCTTTATAACGAAGGCAAGAAAGATTCTGCGAAGATTTATTATAACCGTGGCATAAAGCCCGAAGACAAAACCAACTACAACTTTGCCGGCCTTGGCAAATTGGCGTTGGACGAGGGAAACACTACCGCCGCTACCGAGTACTTTACCAAACTTACCCAAAAGGAAAAATCGAGCGATGCGAAAGCATACTTGTTTGCCGGTGAAGCATATTACGCTAGCAGCAACCCGCAATTGAGCAAGGCCATTACCACCCTCAAAAAATCCATTGATCTGGATAACAAAAATGTAGAGGCATATATATTGCTTGGCGATGTTTACTTTGCCAACAAAGAGGCCGGCTTGGGCGTATCCAACTACGAGTGGGCCATAGAGAAGCAGCCAAACCTGCCGATAGCCTTTACCAAAATCGGCCGCATCTACATGCTGTCGCGTAACTATCGTGGTGCCTTGGAGCACTTCGAAAAGGCAAATGCCGTTGACCCGAACTTTATACCCGTGTACTTTGAACTGGCCGAGTTTAACCACTACGCCAAGAAACCAACCGAGTCGGTAAAGTTTATGGACGAGTACCTGAAACGCTCTGGCCGTACCGATATAGAAGCCCTGAGCCGTTATGCCTCGTTCGTGTTCCTGTCTGGCGATTATGCCCGTACCATCACGCTTATCGAAGACTTGTTGAGCCGCGATGCCTCCAACGTTATCCTGAGCCGTTTGATTGGCTACTCGTACTACGAGCAGGGTAAATACCCGGAAGGCATTACCCAAATGGAAACCTTCTTTGCCAAGGTGGATACTTCCAAAATTATTGGCAGCGACTATGCCTACTATGGCAAGCTGCTAACCAAAACCGACAAGGATTCCTTGGGCATCATTTATTTGAACAGGGCTTTGGAAAAGGATAGCACCGATGGCACTTTGTACGACGATTTGGGCACGGCCTATATGAGCGGCAAGAAATATTTGGAGGCCGCCGCCGTGTACAAGCAAAAGATTGAGAAGGTATCGCCAATTACCGTTCAAGATTACTTCCAGCTTGGCCGTGGCTACTATTATGGTGGCAACATACCTGCTGCCGACTCTGCTTTTACCAAAGTAACGGACAATATGCCGAACGCCGCGCTGGGCTACCTATGGAGGGGCCGCACCACATCGCAGTTGGACCCTACATCTGAACAAGGTTTGGCTTTCCCGCATTACAAGAAGTTTACCGAACTGGCCACCGACGAGGTGAAGTACAAGAAAGAACTCATTGAGGCATATTCTTATTTGGGATACTACCACTACCTTAAAAAAGAAACCGCCAACGCCACGGCTTCTTGGCAGAAGGTGAAGAACCTTGACCCTACCAACACGCAAGCTACCGAATACTTCAAGAGCTTGAAATAGTAAACCAGAAGTTGAATACGGCATACTGAAATCCCCGGCAAATTGCCGGGGATTTTCTATTTAACCCCCTTTAATAGTATTTCGTCGATTATTTCAGAAAATAATGAAAGAAAGTTTTGTTGGCGAAACAATTGTCTGTTAACTTTGTTAACCATTTGGTTAAACCATAGGGATAAACCATAGGATTAACGGCAATGAGCGAGATAAACACCGAGAAAAAAATACTGGAAGCCGCAAGGGAAGTATTTACTACCAAGGGCTTGGACGGTGCGCGCATGCAAGATATTGCCGATAAGGCAGGCATCAACAAAGCCCTTTTACACTACTATTTCAGGAGCAAGGAAATGCTTTTCCAGAAGATATTTTTGGAGAAGGGCCGCGATTTGGTAACGGTGCTGGAGTACACGGTAAGCACCTCCGTCTCGGTACGGGAGAAGGTGGTAATGCTCATCGATTTGGAGTTCGAGAAATTGGAGCAGGAGCCCCTCATGCCCCTTTTCGTTATCAACGAGATAAACCGCACCCCCGAAAAGGTGCTGCAAGTGCCGGAGATAAAGGAGTGCAAAATACACCTGCGCAAGCTGGCCGAACAGGTAGAGGCGGAGAAACGCAAGGGTAAAATACACAAAGACGTACATTTTCAAGATATAGTAACGGATATTATGAGCATGATGCACTTTCCGCGCATTGCCAAAAACCTGCTTGCCGAAGTGCTGTACGACGGCGACAAGGAAAACTACGACAGGGCACTGCTGCGCCGCAAAGAGCATATTAAAGAGCTGGTATTGAGGAGCCTCGACCCATAATTTGCGAAACCGTACAATTAACCGTAACCTAATTCGTCACAAGGAAAAACATTGCCCTGAAATGAGAAACATTACCGCCCTAATTGCCGTACTCGGGTTATATACCACGGCTTGGGCGCAACAAACCTACACGCTGGAAGCGTGTACCAAACTGGCGCTGGAGCAGAACTTGCAAATAAAGAGCACGCAACTGAACAGCGATAAGTTTACGGCCCGCAAAGGCGAAACCACGGCCGCTTACCTGCCGCAAGTAAATTTCAGTGGCGATTATAGCTATTACTTCGAGGTGCCCACCCAGGTAATTCCGGCAGAGGCGTTCGGAGGGCTGCCCGGCCAATACATTCCGGCACAGTTCGGTTTGAAACAGTCCATTTCTGCCGGTTTCGAGGCCAGCCAGTTGCTTTACAACCAGCAATTGATAAATGGCCTAAAGCTGCTGAACATAGGCCGCAACATTACCCTGTTGCAAGTGGTGAAAACCAAGGAGGATGTGGCCTACAACGTGGCCGCTACTTACTACAACCTGGAGAACGTGTACCTGCAATCGAAGTTTGCGCAGGACAATATGGCCAGCATCGAAAAGCTGAGGAACACCACCAAAAGCCTTTACGAGGCGGGCGTTGCGGGCAGATCAGATTTGGACAGGCTTTCGGTTACGCTCAACAACATCCAATCGGGGTACGACAACTTGCAAATAGCCAAGGAACAATTGTACCGCTATCTGAAGTTTTTGATGAACATCGACCTCAATACCCCCATCATTATTGATACCACCAACATTACCCAAGCCCCCGAAGTGCAGATTTTAACTACCGGCGGCGAGGTGGACAGGACCGATGTAAAGCTGGCCCAAAACCAGATGCAGCTATTGAAACAGCAGCGCAAGAGCACCTTGGCGGCCTACATACCCACCTTGGCCGCTTACGGTGGTTTGAATTACACGGGCTACAACCCCGATTTTAAGTTCTTCGGCACGTTCAACGGTAAATTTTACCCAGCCAGCTTGGTGGGCATAAACCTTTCCATCCCTATTTTTGACGGCCTTAAAAACAAGTACGTAGGCGACCAATTGAAACTGGACTACAAGGTGGCCGAAACCAACCTGCAACTGTTGCAAAGCAGCATTAATATGGATGTGGCCAAAGGTGTGGAAAACTATAACCTGCAATACAAGCAGTCGCTTTTGCTGGGAGACAACCTTGAGGTGGCCACGCGCGTGTACAACGATTTGCAGAACCGCTACCAGCAAGGCTTGGTAGGCATATCAGACCTACTGACGGCCGAGACCAGCTTGCGCGAGGCGCAGAACAACTACAGCGGCGCGCTCATCAAACTTAAATCGGCTTTGCTGGAATACAACAAAGCCGTGGGTACCATTTTAGAAGATAAACAATAAGACACAGAGCAATATACACAAACATGAAAAAGCATAGAAATAACATCATCATTGCTATCCTACTTCTTGCGTTGGCCGGGTTTACCGCGTATAAACTGACGGAAAACAAGAAACTGGTACAATCTCGGGTAGAGAAAAACGACCCCAACAAGCAGTACAGGGTAAAAACCTATACCCTTGGCGACACCGCCTTTGTACAAAACCTGAGCGCCATAGGCGCGTTCGAGCCCATCCGTGAGGTAATGGTGATGAGCCAAGCCAACGGGCAAGTTATCTTTTTGGATTTTGAACTGGGCACACAAGTGCGCAAGGGCCAAGTGCTGGCAAGGGTAGACAACGACATCCTTTCGGCCCAATACGAAGCCGCCAAGGCCAATTACGAGAACTCTAAGAGCGATTTGGACCGCTACGAGAAGGCTGCCCAAACCGAAGGCATACCCCAAATACAGTTGGACAAGGCCCGGTTGGGCGTGAAGAGTGCCGAATCGCAGATGAAAGTGTTGGCCAAGCAGTTGCAAAACACCACCATCACGGCACCTTTCGATGGTATCATTACCGAAAAGAACATAGAGCTGGGCTCCATGCTAAGCCCCAACGGAAGGGTAGCTACCATTACCGACATCACTTCGCTGAAGCTAACGGTTTCCTTGCCAGAAAAGGATATCGTGAAGTTTAAGAAAGGCGATAAGATTGACGTAAGTGCTGACCTGTACGCCGGAGAGGTTTTCGAAGGCAAAGTAGTATTCGTATCGGCCAAAGGCGACCGTGCGCACAACTACCAAGTGCAGATAGAGGTGAAAAACACCAAGGAAAATGCCTTGAAAGCGGGCATGTACGGCTCAGTGGCCAGCTCTTCTACGGGCAGTGCCTTGTTGTTGCCTAAAAATGCCTTGGTAGGCTCCGAGAAAAAGCCACAGGTATATGTGGTAAAAGATGGCAAAGCCGTGTTGACGGATATTGTAATCAGCTCCTCGAACAACAATTTCTACACCATTTCCGGTGGCGTGGTAGCTGGCGACCAAGTGGTGGTTTCGGGCCAAATAAACCTGGACAACAATACCTCCGTGATTGCTGAATAAGTGTGTTGAATAGTTTTAACCAACAACAATGAAGATAACAGAAGTATCTATAAAAAGGCCGTCCATTATCATCGTGTTTTTCGCGGTGATGGTGCTGGGCGGTTTGATGGCACTTAGGCAGCTCAACTATGAAATGATGCCCGAGTTCGCCATTCCGGTAATAACGGTTACCACCATATATCCGGGCGCGGCCCCTTCGGAGGTGGAAAACTCCGTTACCAAGAAATTGGAGGATGCCCTTTCAGGTTTGGAAAACATTACCGACCTCACGTCCAAATCGATGGAGAACGTGTCGGTGCTCATTGTCAATTTTAAGTACGGCACTGATACCGACAAATCGGTACAAGAGGCCCAGCGCAAGATTGACGCTATCATGAAGGATTTGCCCGATGAGATAGACCCGCCGTCCATTTCCAAAATAGACCCGGGAGACCAGCCCATCATGCAGATTATTGCTACCAGCAATCTGGAGAACAGGGAGTTCTACAACAAGATGGACAAGGAAATCTTGCCCCAGTTGCAACAGTTGAAGGGCGTGGCGCAGATAACTATGTTGGGCGGCGAGAAGCGCGAGATACGCATCAACGTGAATAAGGACAAGCTGGACTACTATGGCATGTCCATTATGCAAGTGGTGCAAGCCGTGG
>CAYYZT010000142.1:2154-8112 GCA_964476015.1 uncultured Chitinophaga sp. | reverse complement strand
CGATACGGAAATACTGTGCAATAGGCACACCCGTTAGTTGTACCTGCCCCTCCTTGGTGCCGTGGGCCAGCTTGCCGAAACCATAGAACACGTTTCCGGCCAGTTGCACATCCACATTGTAATACCAATAATTTTTCAGTGGGCGACGCGGGTCGGGGTTGTAAAAATTGAATACATGCTGGAAGCCAATGATGAAAACGTCTTCGAACGAGCTGCGCAACACCGGGTTTTCGTCCAATATCTGCTGGAAATCGTTGCTTACGTTCAAGGTGCGCACGCGTTGCACGAAAAGCGGCGAAAACTTGTGCTGCTGCTGTTGGTTGCGCCGCCAATCGTAGGTAATATGGGTGCCAAACGAGGCAAGGCTGAAGAATTGGTAGCGGCTTTGGAAACTATAACTAACCCCAAAGCGCGTGCGCGGGGTAAACTGCACGGCCTTGTTCAGCAGTTTCCAAGGCACTACAAAGCGCGGTATGGAAAGCTCCCATTTGGCGTTTAGCTGAATGGTATTGATAAAGCTGGCCGTGTTTCTCCCAATCTGTGTTTCCACACCGCCAGAAAGCGTAATACGCATTTCCTCGGCCCCGCGAAAAATGTTGCGGTTGGAGTAGCTTACGGATGCAAACGTACCCAGAAAGTTGGTAGTGGTAGTACTGGCGTTTATCTCTCCCGTTATGGTTTGGGTGTTGCCAGGGGTCATGTAGATAAGCACATCCAAGGAGTCGGAGCCGACTTGTTCGTAGCGGATGTTTACGAACTTGAACGTGCCCAAATCCAACATTTTGCTCACGGAGTGGTTGTGCCGTGTTTGCGAAAACCGTTCACCCGGTATGGTGAGCAGGTTTCGCCCTACTGCCGTAACCCGAATCCACTTGGTGGAATCAGGATAGATAAACGTAAACTTACGGAACGGGCTGGTATCGCCCTCCAGCCCTTGGTTGGGTATATCCACCGCATAACCGGGGTAGATGGTTACTTTGCGGAAATAAAACTGCCGGTGGGTGTTCACCGTATCCGGGTCTTCTACATTGAAGTACACATCCACTTGGGTTTCGCCCACGGTGGTATCTACGTAATAGTACACATAGTCGGGCGAGAAGGCATAATAGCCCGAGTCGCGCACGATGGTGGAAATAGTGGAGCGGTCGTTGGTAAGGCTTTCCAGCTTATACATCATGCCCTGCTTGGTTTGCAGCAGTTTTTGGTTTTCGTATATAATGCTGTGTATGGTATGGGTGCTGTCCGGCGGCAAAATAACGTTCCGCACCCTGTGCCTGCCTTTGCTGGTCATGTAGTAAATTACGTTCACGGTCTTTTCCTTCTCCACTATTTCGTAGGTAATATCAGAGCCGAAATAGCCTTTCTCCCGTAATAATTTCTCCATCAATAGCTCGCTGCGGGCCACGTCGCCTTCGTTCAAAAACACGGGCGGTTCGCCTATTTTGTACTTCAACCAATTTCTAATACCCTTTTTGTTTACGGTTTTACCCTCCTTGTCAACTTTTTTCTTGGGTTCTTTTATCCGTTGGTAAAACCATAGCTTGGTATAAGCCAAGCCCAAAAACTTGCTGTTGGGCTGTGGCTGTACCTTGTCGGTTATTTCGCCGGCGGTGCGTTTGGGTTTGTGTACCATTTCCTTGTTCACATATTCCAATTCGGCCCCGGTATAGAGCTTCTGGCCATCGGGCAACCGGTTGGTTACGTTGCAGCCGCATGCAATAATTATGGTAGCCAATAAAATGAAAGGTGCTAATCTCATTCCTGCTCTTCGTTTTTCGGGCCTTCGGTAGGTATGGAATCCTTGGGTGTTTCAGGGGTTGGTGTTTCTAATGGTGCGGGTGTAGGGTCGGGCAGTTTCTTTTTCCTTTTCCTAAAACTGTACTGATAGGTAAGGCCAACGCCCGTACGGTTTATATTGTTCTGGTACAGAATGCTATAGTCCGTGGTATTAAAAACCTTTACGCGGTACCTGCCGCTCTCGGTTAGTTTGTATTCAATCACAAAGTCGCCCGCCCATTGGGTAAGGCCGCTGCCTTGGTTGGGGTTGCCCGTGTTGCTTTCCAAGTTCACATCGCCACCGGCGCGAATCTCCAAGCGGTCGTCAAACAACATTTGCGATACCGACACGCCCACCGCCGTTACGGTATTGTTGGCATCGGTGCCCGAATAGCCTTGGTAAGAGCTGGCATCCACGTTTACGGAGAAACCTTTGATGCGGCTCGCAAAGCGGTTGAGCTGTTGGTTTATCAGCCCGCTCACGCTTTTTAAGGCAGCGTTGGTGCCCGGTACGCCGCCACCGCCGCCCATGCCGTCGTCGGTAATAAAGCTGTTCATTAGCAATATGCCGAATACCTGCTTGTTCAGTTCGTTTTGGTCTTGCTTTATTTGTTGCAAACGCCTATCGGCAATACTGTTGAGCCCTGCATCGTCGGGCAACTGTATGTCGAAAGACAGTTGTGGGTCGGAGAGGCTTCCTTGCATAATGAGCAACACGTGTACGGGGCTTGGTTTTCGCGCTGCCGATTGCTCTTGCGGGGTAAGGGTGGTGGCCTGCTCCCCGATGAGGGAATAGGTGCTTATTTCTGTTTTGTAAACCGCCGTAATGCTCAGTCTGGCATCCATCGGGTCGCCGGAAATATCGATGCGGCTGCCTTCCTGTATGTCGAATTTACGTTTCAAGAACGACTGGGTAAGGCGATAGCTTCCGCTCACTATTTCCAAGCCGCCTATAATGGAGATATTACCGTTTGCGGGTACGTTTACGGCCAAATCGCCTTTCGCTACTACTTCCAGTTGGTCGCCCGTGGATGGGTCTACCAACACATAGAAGGTGGCCTCGTCTGTCACCTCCAAGTTCAAAGTAAGGTCTAGCGGCAACGAGGATACGTTGTACCGTTTCATGCTTTCCAGCGTGTCGCCAGAGTTGGGGTTGTAATAAATAACGTAGGGGGCATCCTGTATGCCTTCTTCTAGAGAGAGCGGTGCCACCGTGAGGCGGGTGCCGTCTTTGGTACTGGTGTTTATGTTTACTTTCGGTTGCGTGAGCGGGCCGGTAACAGAGGCGTTGATGCCTAGCACAAGCTTGCCATAGAACAGTTCTTCTAGGCTAGGTTCCGTGTCCAAGAAGGTAAACCTGTTGGCGTTCAGTTTTAAGTTCAGGCGGAAATCGGTAAAGTAATCGTGCGTAATGTTGCCGCTCAAAGTAGCGGTCTGCTTGTTGGCATCTTCTATTTTGAACGTGTTGAAGTCGATTTTTTGCGACGTGAAATCGATGCGGTTGCCGTTGGGCAGCGTAAAGCGGGTGCCCGCAAACAGCACTTCGGTACTGGTATTGTTGAATGCGAGATAGCCGTTGATGTCGGGCTTGGTATAGCTGCCATTAATGGTGGCCGAAGCCTTGAGGGAGCCTGTGCTGTTTTGTATGATGTCTTTCAAGAAAGGATCTATCACGTGCAAATCGAAACGCTGCATATCGAATTTAGCGTTCATTTGCTGGGTTTCGGTATTGATTTTGCCCGTTAAAATAAACTCGTTCATCCCGGCCATCCTTACGTTAACGTCCACTTCGGGGCCTTTGCGCAACCCTTGCAGCGTGAGGGTGCCTACCGCATTTTTGTTTACCCTGATATCGCTAATCTGTATGTTCGATTCCAAATCGAAACTTCCCTTGATGTCGAATACGGTAGCTTCCCCATTGATAAACCCGCTTACCTCCAGCCCCGCATAATCTATCAGTTCGGATAGCTCCGCTAGCGGAAAGTTCTTAAACTCCAATTGCAACGGGTTGGTGCCCTTGGTGCTGTCGGGCGTATTGAGTTGGAAATATCGGTTGCCGTTTTGGAAGCCGAAACGGTCAAAGGTTAGTGCCTCCGGGGCCACAATCAGCCTATTGCCTTGCAGGTTGTCCCAAGTATCGCCGTTCAATATCATCGGCCTATCGAAAGCAAACCAGTACTCGTCGCCGTTCTGCTGCATATAGCCCCCAAGGCGCAAGCGATAAAAGCTGGTGTCCACATCGTACATGGAAAGGCCGTAGCGCAGGCTGTCGTTGCTGATGAAAGTATAAAGCCGGGTGTGGGGTATGTCGATATCGGTACCGTAGGTCAAGGTATCCACCATTACCATAACTCCAAACCGTTTGCCTCGCCCGCCACTGCGCAGGGTCAATTTCTCAATCGTGATGCTATCGTAACGAATATCCGGTATCACTGCTGAAATAATCAGGTCGTTCTTTTCATTGTCAAACCTTCCGGTAACGGAGGCAGTGTCTATTTTCAGCTTCGGCACCATTACATCCAACAGCGGTTGCGGGTTGCTTACCGTGAGCAGCATGTCAAATTGTTGGGGCTCCTCTATTTCGTAAGGTTTGTTGAGGCTATCGCTTACGTTTTTTATGTAGCTGTTTATAAATGCGTTCAGCTCCCTCGGCAAAGCTTCCAAATTGTAGCGGCCCGCAATGTAGCCGTTGAGTATAGGCGAGGTAATTTGGATGGTTTTGCCCGTGTCGCTATCAAACGCTTGCACTAGGAAGCTATCCATTTTATATACCACCATGCTGTCGGATACCATGATGTCCTTAATCAAAGCTTGTCCGTCTATGTCTTTCGAGCTTAGGCCCACTAAATCCACGTCCATACTCAAGCTGATGCCCAGTGGTGCGGCGGCCAGGTTAAGCTTGTGCAGGTTGATGGTATCCAAATCGGCAGTGAAGGAGAAGGACGGTTTTAGCGAGTCGAGGTCTACCAAACCATCAAAGGCAAATTTCAGGTTAGGGTCGTCTACTTTGATGGTGCCGTTAAACTGCATTTGGTCCATTTTACCGCCAATTTTAATGTCGCGGTACTTATATTTCATGGCTTCCACCTCGGTTATCACGGCTTCGAGCGTGGTATGCAGGCTATCGAGGGTAAGCCCTTGGCCTTTTGCGCTCGCCGTCATGCTAATCCGCCCCAAATCCGCCGACTCCAGCATCTTGCCCAAATCAAAAGTATCCAGCTTAATGTCGGCATCGTAGGTGGCATCCGTATAATCCTTGTTGAATTTCGCGGCCAAATCGGCAGTGAGCGAACCGATGTCGGTAGTGAGCAAACCGTTCAGTTCCATATCGGTTATGCTGCCTTCAAACGTGCCGCTATAGGTTACGGTGCCCAGTTTCATTACCGGTGCCGGCAGGGAGTCTCCGGCAAAGGGGGCCACTTCCTTTACGTTGGTGCGCAAGTAATCCAAGTTTATGGCAAAGCGCGTATTGTCAATATCTGGCAGGCCCACCGCTTTTATATTGCCCGCCAAACCGGTAGTGCCGGTGGTGGTAAGCTGCAAATTGCGCATATCCAACGAGTCCATCCTGCCCGCAATGGAGCCCTTGAGGTTGATGGTGCCAAACTTGCCCACCGCGCTCGGTATGCCTATGTCGCCCATCAGGGCCAAAATGTCGTAATAGTTAGTGGTTATCTCCTTTATCTCCACACCCAGTTCGGCGGTTTTGTAATCTGGCAATCCTTTTACCCATCCGCTCAAATCGATGCTGGTAAGGGAGTTGGTTTCAAGGGTAAGCTGGGTCAGTTCCAAATCGCCCAAGGTTCCGTCGGCATGTACTATAAGGTTGAGGTGGGCCTGCCGGGCCTGCGGGGCAAGAATGCTATCCGTCCACAAAAACGGTAGAAAGGGCTCCAAGTCGCCCAGTTTTATATCGGTTTTCACCAAGTCTATTTCCAGCCCCACGGTGGGGCTCATGGCTATAATGTCGCTAAAGCGGTTGTAGTTTATCTTTGCGTCCCAATCAACGGAAATGCCGCCCATCGTTAACTGGAAATCGTTGAGGGTAATCATTTTATCCGTTGCCTCCAGATAGCCCGATACGTTCTCCAGTTTCGTGCCGTCTGCCGATTCAAACGAAATACCTTCAATATTCAAGGTAAAATAAGTCGGCTTCCAGTTCAAATCGCTCAGGGATATGTT
>CAYYZT010000142.1:0-2144 GCA_964476015.1 uncultured Chitinophaga sp. | reverse complement strand
GATGGTTATAGTCAAAACCCGGTACCTTTGGCTGGTTGGCCTGGTCGAGTTTGATATGCACGTTTTTCAAGTTCATTTCATCCAACGAAAAAGCCCACCCTATGTCTGGCAAAGGGAACGCGGGCAAACTATCGGTGCCCGTTACCAAGGTGTCTATCGGGGCTAAAAGGCTGTCCACCGCCAAGGAGTCGGCAGCACTGGTAAGGGTAAGGAACACATAACTGTCCATCAAGCTGATGGCATCCCCGTCAATAGCTTGTTTATCCAAGTCCAACCCGTCGAGCGTGACATCCAGCTCGCCGAAGTGGCTGTTCAGCTTCATGCCCTCAATGTCGAGATTGAAACGCACGTTGGCCAAATAGGCATGCCTTGCGGATATGGCCCAATTGCTCGGCGTGGTATCCACGGGTTTGGTGCTGTCGCTAAAAGCATCGATGATGTACTGGAAATTGAATTCTCCCGTTTCGGGCGATTGGGTAATGGTGGCAACGGCATCTACAAGCTCTATTTCGTCTATGTGGATTTCGCTTTTCAGCAACCGCCAAAGGCTAATGTCCACTTCCAGCATTTTGGCATAGAGCAGGGTATCCCCATCGGGCTCTTCCACATAAATACCCTTGAGCCTCACATTGTCAACGAAGTTGATGCGTACTTGATCTACCTTGATGCGGCCGCCCGTTTTTTCGGCAACGAAGGCGGTGGCCTTGTTGGCCACAAAAGTCTGCACGGCAGGAATGCGAAGGGTAATTAGCAAAACCACAAAAAGGCCCACCAATCCTAGAAGGATGTAGGCAATAATGCGCGCGGTATTTTTTAGTGCTTTTTTCAACCCAATCAAAATTAGCAATAGTGCATGTTAAGTCAATAAATGTGCTAATTCTATTTGGATGCTAAAGTTGCTGATTTTGAGCGAGGAACACGCAGCATTTACCATCATTTGAGAAATATGCTGTTTTCATGTGTGGAAATAATTGCCCATCACTTCTTGCCCAATATGCTCCAGCGTATTTCATTGGCATACCATTTTGTTCTTTCCCAATAGCTCTTTCCTTCCAATTCCACACTTAAGGCGGTAAAAATAGCCGGGTTCAATACCCTTTTTGCCTGTTTTTTCAGCCACCCGTCATTGTAGTAGGGTAGGGCTTGGTCTTTTAATAAAGGCTTTAGGGTGGGCAAAATGTTTTTGAAGAACTCGTTGCGGTTGTGCCAATAGAGCTTTTCGTCGCGCTTGGGCATCACTTCCATGCCCAAATGGGCCGTAAGGCGGTGGTTATCAAGCAACAGGTAATTGCTGCTGTGGGCAAAAATATTATGTGCCAAAGTAGCCTCGATAAAGGGCGTGCCCACAACAATATCGCCCAACACAAACTTGGGGTATAGCTTGCGGTGGAACACAAAGCAGTCAAAACCGGGATGTGGATTGCCTTCTTCTGCCCACACCAGCGGAAGTTGCTCGGGCTTGGTATAGGTTGGCGGCACCCTGCGGCGGTTTATAATCAATGCATCGTGCCCCTGCTGTATGTAGGCATACACGGCCTGGTAAAAGTAGGGTTGGAGGATAATGTCAGCATTGGTATAGATAAGATACTCCGAGTTGGTGCCCTTAAACAGCGTATCTAAAATATCTTTGATAAAGGGCAGCTTTTTGGTTTGCCCCATTTCCGGCAAATCCATTACGGAGCGTTGCAACGGTGGCAAGGCATCGAAATAGGGTGGCAACACGGGATAATCTTCCGGGTAGCAAACCGCAAACTGCGCTATCCACGCATCGGTTTGCTGTTGGCGTGCCACTTCCATAGAGCGGAAAACGAGGGGTTGTACCCGTTGTAGTTCGCTTCCTTGCGGTGCGTTTACGGGGTTTACGATGTGCGCGAATTGTAACAAGGCAGAAGGGTGCTTGTCGCTAAAATACGTCTTTATTCCCTTAATACCTGATGCGGTTTTTGATGCGGCGGTACCAGTTGGCTGGGTTGCTCCAATATTTGAGTCTACTACTGGTTGTTGATGAAGTGACAACTACTAATCCGCCCATTACAATGGCACTTGATTTTACGGTTATCATTATTTTTTCCGTGGACTCAGATTTGCTTAAGCCATTTATCGGAATCGTTGTGAGTTGGTCTTGATAACCGACATATGATGTT
>CAYYZT010000141.1:0-8166 GCA_964476015.1 uncultured Chitinophaga sp. | reverse complement strand
AAGTGATAGGGGTAGCGTTAACTGTCAAAGCCAACGAATCAGGCTGTGTAACCACAATGTTGGCCAACGCACCTTGGCAACCCAATAAATCAGATACGGTTACGCTGTAAGTGCCAGCAGTAAGGCCGCTGATGTCTTTGGTGCTAGCACCGTTGCTCCAGTTAAATACCAAGCTACCGTTGCCACCAGTAACGGTGATGCCGATAGAACCATCATTGCCGCCATAGCAGCTTACGTTGGTGGTAAGAATAGGGTCGATAACGATTTTGATGGTATCAGGCTGCGTAACCACGAACGATTTGGTAGCGGTACAGCCGCTCAAGTCGGTAGCGGTAACAGAATAAGTGCCAGCGCAAAGGTTCTCCAAGTCTTCGGTTTGGGCACCGTTGCTCCACAAAAAGGAGATAACACCCGTACCGCCTTGTGCCGAAATATTGATGGCACCGTCGCACTGGCCAGCGCAACTTACCGGGGTAATGTCAGAAGGCAGGCCGATAACCTCAATCGGGTTGGGCTCCACCAACAAGAAGAATACCGCACCGGTACAACCGTTGGCGTCTTCCACTTCCACGCCATATAGGCCAGAAGGAAGGCCAGCAAGGTCTTGGGTATTGCCAAGGGTATCCACGGGCATGTAGGTGTTCAAATCATAACGTACCCACAAGTATGTATATGGAGCCGTACCGCCTGTCAAGGTAAAATCAAGTGCGCCGTCGCTTCCGCCAGCACAGCTAATATTGTTGATAAATACATTGTATTGGAATTCGGCTGGCTCGTTTACAGCAATGCCTTTAACAATACCTTGGCAACCGTTGGCATCCGTTACGGTAACGCTATAACTGCCAGCAATCAACAAAGAAATACTCTGAGTAGTAGCACCGTTGCTCCATGAGTAAGTATAGGGGGCGGTACCGCCCAATACATTGTTAATGGTAATGGCACCATCATCCGTTTGGTTGCACGATGCATCTGTAACGGTGTACTGTACAGTTAGGCTACTGGAGCCTACCACCAAACCTGTTGAGCTGGCTGTTTGGCTGCTGGCATCGGTTACGGTTACGCTGTAAGTACCTGGGGCCAGGCCGCTGATGTCTTGCGTAACGGCACCGTTGCTCCACAAATACGAATAGGGAGCAGTGCCCCCTGTAACGGTCAAATCAACAGTACCGTCATTGCTGCCGGTACAAGTAACGTTGGTTGGGAGGGCCGAAAGGTTTAAAGCACCATTGGTAGTATTGCACGAGTCTATAATGCAAGTTGAGTTGTTACCATAGCTGGTGAAAACCATGTTCGGCTGGCACATAAAGTTTACCCACTGCTGTACCGTAGTAATAGCTGGCAACGTAGTGTTCCACCTAAGGTTGATACAGTTACTGTTGCCCAGCGCATCAAAATTGAGCACGGGGAAACCGAGGGTGGTCACTTTCGTCCAAGCACCGCTGGCAGGTATGGAGTTGGCCGGGGAAAACTCCACCAAACCATACGACCACACTCCGCTCTGCTGCGCAACGCTCGGCGCGCCAGCCATAATTTGGTGGCTGATGCGCGGATTGCCCAACATACTGGTGTTGTACGTAAAGCGCAGGCTCATGCTCGATACGCTATAGGCACTACCCGTAGGGTTGGACAGCTCGATATCCACAAAAAGCGAATCGTTCGCGCAATCCATCCTCACGTTGTTGAACCTAATATCGACATTAGGACCTACCGTAGGACAGCTTTGGGCTTTGGCCGTGGTTCCGAGCATCATAAATGCGGCGACCACCCAAATCAGTGATAAATATTTTCTCATAGACTCATTTTTACGTGCAAGCTCAAATACGGATGCAGTATAGAGCTTCTTTTTTTTCAAATCAACTATTTATTCTTCCTCTTACCCTGATTATCAGTTGCTTTAATATTTTCAATTACCTTACGCCGGAGAACTGGTTAAAGTTATCCAACCACTTCGGCAGGTCGTTCGAGTTACAATCGCAGTCCATATTAAAATCGCCCGGCGAATATATATCGAATTTATTGAAATCTGTGCCGAACGGTACAAAATCGCTCGAGTTGATATCGAAGTTGCCATCGGCATCACCAGAGTGCATACCGTATATCGGTCCGCGGCTATCGGTACCCAACAGTTTCTGGCCAGCAGTGGCCGGAGTGCCCGAGGTGTACGATTGCGTACGGGTAAAGTCAACACAGATAACACCGTTGGTAGCATGGCTAGGGCACATCTTCACAGGAGTCATCACACCCATGTGGTTGCGGTGCTCCACTACAATGAACAAGGAGTCGCTAGGGCTGCTGTTCAGTTGGAAGAGGGTATCGCCGGTGATGGTCTTCACTTTGCCGCTGGTGGTCAACAAACCGGCTACCTTGTGTACTTCGGTAGTGCGGTCGGTGCCCGTGCGGAACGAAACCAATACCCAGTCCACCACGTCGTTGTCCAAGCTGGCAACGCTCTCCGTGCCACGGTTGGCTGCGCCACCGCCATAAGGCTGGAACAGCGGAACCGTGTTACACTGGGTCCTCAGTTTGTTGTGCATCATCATGTTGGATTGCTCGAACGGACCTTCCAACATCACGTTCACCGTAAACTCCATCGTGCGGCAATTTACATTAGAGCCCACATTGAAGCTGTTGGTTGCAGTGCAGCCTTTGCTATCGGTAACGGTTACGGCATAAGCACCCGGAGCCAAGCTACCAATGTTCTTGGTAACGGCATTATTGCTCCAGCGGTAAGTAAACGGTGAAGTACCACCTACTACGTTCAACTGGATGGCACCACTATTGCCACCGGCGCAAGCATCGGTTACGTTGGCGCTCAAGGCAATGGCGGAAGGTTGCTGCACGTTTACCGATACCGTGGCCACACAGTTGTTGGCATCGGTTACGGTTACGTTGTAAGCACCGGCAGCCAATCCGCTGATGTCCTCAATGGTAGCTCCGTTGCTCCAAGCATAACGGTACGGGGCTGTTCCACCGCTAACGGTCAGGTTAATGGCACCGTCGTTGCCACCGAAACAGCTAACCGGGGTAGGCACGCCACCCAAGGTAAGCGGGCCAGGTTGGGTAACGGTCAACGTTCTGGTAGCGGTACAGCCTTTGGCATCCGTTACCGTTACGGTGAAGGTACCGGCACGCAGGGCAGTGATGTTGGCCGTAGTGGCGTTGTTGCTCCAACGGTAAGTGAAAGGAGCAGTGCCACCGGTAACGGCAGTGCTGATGGAACCATCGGCACCCAAGAAACAACGCACGTTGGTTACTTGGTTGCTCACGGCCAATGCGCCAGGAGTTACAAGCGTGGCATTGGCGGTAGCGGTGCAACCATTGGCATCCGTTACGGTTACGGTGTAAGCGTTTCCAGCCAAACCAGTCAAGTTCTGGGTAGTGGCGCCGTTGCTCCATAGGTAAGTATAAGGGGCAGTACCACCGTTCACCGTCAAGGCAATGCTGCCGTTAGACTGGCCGTTGCAAGCTGGGTTGGTACCCACGGCACCAGCAGTTAAGGTAGCTGGCTGGGTGATGGTAACACTGGCCGTAGCAGAGCAGTTAACCCCATCGGTAATGGTTACGATGTAAGTGCCCGCAGCCAAACCAGTACGGTTTTGCGTGGTAGGCTGGCCAGCACCCCAGTTGAAGCTATAGGGAGCTACACCACCGGTAATGGTTACGGTTGCGGTACCGTTGCTGCCGCCGTTGCAGCCTACATTGGTTCCAACCGCATTAGCAGTGAAACCGGTACAAGCCGGTTCGGTAATGGTGCGGCAATCGGTGGCCGTACAACCGTTCACGTCGGTTACGGTTACACAATAGTTACCGGCAGGTATGCCCGTCAAGTCTTGCGTGGTGGCACCATTGCTCCAGCGGTAGGTAAACGGAGAAGTACCGCCTACCACGCTCAAGTCGATGGCACCGTTGCTACCGCCATTGGTGGTAACATTGGTAGTCGCAAAGCCCAAGCTAATCGGTTGTGGCTGTTGTACCGTTACGGCTACCGTGGCCACACAGTTGTTGGCATCGGTAACGGTTACGTTATAAGTTCCGGCAATCAAGCCACTGATGTCTTCAGTGGTGGCACCGGTGCCCCAAGCATATACATAAGGGGCCACGCCACCGGTTACAGTAAGGTTGATAGAGCCGTTGCTACCGCCCGAGCAGCTAACCGGGCTAGGCACGCCGCCCAAGGTAAGCGGGCCAGGCTGTGTAACCGTAGCCGTAACGATGGTAGAACAATCGTTGGCATCGGTAACGGTTACGGTATAGGTACCGGCACGCAGGGCTGTCAAGTTCTGCGTAGTAGCATTGGTATTCCAACGGTAAGTGTACGGGGCTGTGCCACCGCTCACAGTTACCGAGATAGAACCATCGGCACCCAAGAAACAACGCACGTGTTGTGGCGTAGCACTGGCAGTAAGCACGGCAGGCTCGGCAATAGTAAACGATTCGGTGTCGGTACAGCCGTTGGCATCCGTCACCGTTACGGTATAAGTTCCAGCGGTAATATCGGCCAAGTTTTGGGTAGCTGCACCATTGCTCCAAGCGTAGGTAAATGGTGCGGTACCGCCAACCACCGTCAAGGTTATGTCAGCATTATCGCCGCCGTTGCAAAGTACATTGGTGCTGATGCCAGATACTACCAACAAGGCAGGTTGGGTAACGCTAGCCGAACCAGTAGCAGAACAGCCGTTGGCATCGGTTACGGTCACGGTGTAAGTTCCGGCAACCAAACCGCTCAGGTTTTGGGTAGCAGTGCCGTTGCTCCAAGCATAGGTGAACGGAGCCGTACCGCCCGTTACGGTCAAAGTAGCGGTACCGTTTTGGTTGCCATTGCACAATAGGGCAGAACCCGTAGCATTGGCAGTCAATGCCGCAGGCTGGGTAACGGTAGCCGATGCGGTGGCAGTACAGCCGTTGGCATCAGTTACAGTTGCAGTATAAGTGCCGGCAGCAAGACCGCTCAAGTCTTCAGTAGTAGCACCGTTGCTCCACAGGTAAGTGTAGGCAGTAGTACCACCATTTACAGTAAGATCAACAGTACCAGTTTGGTTGCCGAAGCAAAGTACGGCAGAACCAGTAGCGCTTGCTGTCAATACCGCAGGCTGGGTAATGGTAGCCGTGCCAGTGCCGGTACAACCGTTGGCATCGGTTACGGTTACGTTGTAAGTGCCGATTGGCAAACCAGTGCGGTTAGCAGTGGTAGGCTGGCCAGCACCCCAAGTGTAAGTGTAAGGGGCAACGCCGCCGTTTACAGTAGTAACCAAAGCACCGGTGTTATTGCCGTTGCAAGTCAAGTTAGTTGGGGTAACGGTAACCTGTAGGGCAGCCTGTTGGTTAACAGTAGCGCTTGCGGTAGCAGTACAGCCGTTCTTGTCGGTAACAGTTACAGTATATGTACCTGCAACTACACCAGTAATGTTCTGGCTAGTAGCACCGTTGCTCCAAGCATAGGTAAACGGAGTAGTACCGCCAACCACGCTCAAGCTAACACCGCCGTTGGTAGCACCAAAGCAAGCAATGTGCTGTGCAGTTGGGGTAGCAACCAAAGGCTGTGGCTGTTGAACAGTTACACCAGAAGTGCTTACACAACCGTTGCGGTCGGTAACGGTTACGTTGTATGAACCAGCAACCAAACCAGAGATATCCTCAGTAGTAGCACCGTTGCTCCACAAGAAAGTGTAGCCAGGGGTACCGCCAGATACGGTAAGGTTTATAGAACCCGTGTTGCCACCGTTACAAAGAACTGGGCTAGGTACTGAACCGATAGTAAGCGGAGGTACACCAGTTACGGTAACGGTGCGAACCACGGTACAACCTTTGGCATCGGTGATGGTAACGGTGTAGCTGCCAACGCGCAAGCCAGTCAAGGCAGCAGTAGTGCGGGCAGGTGTGGTGCTCCATAGATATGTATATGGTGCAGTACCGCCAGTAGCAGTTACGCTTGCAGTACCATCTGTACCACCTATGCAGCTCACAGGGGTAGAGTTGGTGATGCCGTTCAAGCTATCAGTAGGCTGGGTTACGGTAGCGGTAGCGGTGCCGGTACAGTTGTTGGCATCGGTTACGGTTACAGTGTATGTGCCAGGGGCCAATCCAGTGCGGTTAGCAGTAGTTGGCTGTCCAGCACCCCAGTTGTAAGTGTAAGGGGCAACGCCACCGTTTACTGAAGTAGTTACGGTTCCGTTGTTCTGGCCGAAGCACGGGATGTGGGTAGGCGTAGCCGCAATCTGCAACTGGGATTGTTGGTTGATAGTAGCGCTTACAATATCCTTACAACCTTTGGCATCGGTTACGGTTACGGTGTAGGTTCCGGCAATCAAACCGCTCAGGTTTTGGGTAGCGGCACCGTTGCTCCAAGCATAGGTATAAGGGGCAGTACCACCTACCACGCTCAAGTTAACGCCACCAGTAGCAGCACCATTACAAGCAATATGCAGTGGCGTAGCGGTAGCTACCAACAAATCAGGCTGCGATACAGTTGCACTGGCAGTAATGATACAGCCGTTGGCATCCGTTACGGTTACGGTGTAGGTTCCGGCAACTTGATTGGCCAGGTTGCGGGTAGTGGCACCGTTGCTCCAAAGGTAAGTGTAAGGGGCAGTACCACCGATTACCAACAAAGTGATATTGGTGCTATCGCCATAGCAAGATAGTGCGTTGCAAGAAGCCAAAGCTTCCAAGCTATCCGGTTGGGTCACTACCACGGAGCCAGTGCCAGTGCAACCATTGGCATCGGTCACGGTTACGGCATAGGTACCGATAGTGAGACCGTTGATGGTTTGGGTAGTGGCATTGTTGTTCCAACGGAAAGTATAAGGAGCCAAACCGCCTATTACGTTTGCGGTAGCCGTACCACTGTTGTTGGCATAACAACCCAAGTTGCTGCCGGTAACATCCACAACCAAGTTAGGCTGTTGGGTGATGGTAGCATTGGCAGTAGCGGTACAACCATTTTTATCGGTTACGGTCACAGTATAGGTACCAGCGGTCAAACCAGTGATGTCGCGGGTAACGGCACCATTGCTCCAAGCATAGGTGAACGGTGTAGTACCGCCGTTTACGCTCAAGGTAACACCGCCAGTGTTGCCACCAAAGCAAGCAATATGCTGCGGCGTAGCAGTAGCCTGCAACGGTTGTGGCTGTTGAACGGTGAAACCAGCAGTAGCTACGCAGCCTTTAGCATCGGTTACGGTTACATTATAAGTACCAGCGGTTAGGCCAGTAATGTCCTCAGTGGTAGCACCGTTGCTCCACAAGAAGGTGTAGCCTGGGGTACCGCCGTTTACGGTCAAGTTGATTGAGCCAGTATTGCCAGCGTTACAAAGTACTGGGCTAGGCAAACCACCCACAGTAAGGGCAGGTACGCCAGTAACCTGTACGGTGCGAACGATTGTACAACCTTTAGCATCGGTTACAGTTACAGTGTAGCTGCCAACACGCAGGCCGGTAAGGGCAGCGGTGGTGCGGGCAGGGGTGGTGCTCCATACATAAGTGTAAGGGGCAGTACCTCCAGAAGCGGTTACACTAGCAGTACCATCCGTACCGCCTATGCAGCTCACAGGGGTTGAATTTGTAGTGCCGTTCAAGCTATCGGCAGGCTGACCCACAGTAGCAGAAGCGGTAGCAGTACAACCTTTGGCATCGGTAACGGTTACGGTATAAGTACCGGCAACCAAAGCGGTCAAGTTCTGGGTAATGGCACCGTTGCTCCACAAGAAGGTGTAAGCAGTAGTACCACCAGATACGGTCAAAGTAACGGTACCGTTGTTGCCACCGAAGCAGTTAACATCGGTTTTGTTGGCACTAGCGTTAAGAGCCGCGCTAGGCTGGGTAACGGTAGCCGAAGCAGTAGCGGTACAGCCTTTGGCATCGGTTACGGTTACGGTGTAAGTACCAGCAGTCAAACCAGTCAGGTTCTGGGTAGTAGCACCGTTGCTCCACAAGTAGCTATAAGCAGTAGTACCACCAGATACAGTCAAGGTTACAGTACCGTTGTTACCACCGAAGCAGTTAACGTCAGTTTTGGTAGCAGAAGCCTTTAGCTCAGCATTTGGCTGGGTAAGCGTGGTAGTAGCGGTAGCGGTACAACCTTTGGCATCGGTCACGGTCACGGTATAAGTACCAGCGGCCAAACCAGTGCGGTCTTCGGTTGTTGCACCACCGTTCCAGCTATAAGTA
>CAYYZT010000140.1:0-8229 GCA_964476015.1 uncultured Chitinophaga sp. | reverse complement strand
CGGGCAGCGCCTTTGCCCAGCGGCTAGCTGGCTTTAACGTGCGCATACTGGCCTATGACAAATATAAATCCGGATATGGCACCGGACCGATTGAGGAGACCCGCCTGGATGCCATACACGAGCAAGCCGATGTACTAAGCTTGCACGTGCAACTTACCCCCGAAACGCAATATTTGGTAAACCGTGAGTTTATCAAAAAATTTGCCAAACCGTTTTATCTGGTCAACACATCCAGAGGAAAAGTGGCGCGCACCGAGGACCTTTTGTGGGCCTTGGACGAAGGATTATTGCTGGGCGTAGCGTTGGATGTGCTTGAAAATGAAAAGCTTGCCACATATAGCGCGGAAGAGCGGGAATGGTTTGACAGATTGGTACGGCATGAGCGGGTGTTGCTTACACCCCACATAGCGGGCTGGACCTTTGAAAGCAAGGAAAATATAGCTAAAGCGATAATCGACAATATTATAAATATAGGCTAAGTAGTTTATTTGAACGACGGATTTTGTAAATATGCCCCGCAAGGCAAAATTTTTAACCGTTTTTTACAAAAATTACTATTTTTGACGGCTATCGTTTGTTAAGGATACTTAAAATGCAGGTTATGATAAGGCTTTTCTCGGCCCTGGTGCTTTTGTTCCTGGGCGTGAATCTAGCGTTTGCCCAATCAGGCGAACTCTCCGGTAAAGTTACCGACGAAAACGGGGAGGGAGTTCCGTTTGCCACCGTTGCGGTGAAGAAAAATGGCGTGCTGGTTACCGGTGCCTCTACCGATTTTGACGGTTACTATACCGTGAAGCCGCTCGACCCGGGAACGTACGACGTGGAGTTCTCCGGACTTAGCTACGCAAGCGTTATTATCACGGGCGTTAAGATAAACACCGATCGTATTACCACGCTCAACCAGTTGGTGAAGCCGGAATCGAAGGTGATTGAGGGCGTAGAAATCGTAGCCTACAAAATCCCCCTTATCGATAAGGAGAGCAACTCTACTAAAACCACCATTTCCTCGGAAGAAATCAAGCAGTTGCCAACGCGTAACATCCAATCCATTGCCTCTACCAGTGCCGGTGTATTCCAAGAAGACGAAGGCTCTGCGCTTAGCATCAAGGGCTCTAGGGACAACTCCACCGAGTATTATATTGACGGTATCCGTGTTCGCGGAAGCACCAACCTACCTGCCAACGCCATTGAGCAGCTCACCGTTATCACGGGTGGCGTGCCCGCCCGCTACGGCGATGCAACGGGCGGTATCATCAACATTGTAACCAAAGGCCCAAGCCGCCAGATGAACGGTGGCGTGGAGTTGATTACCTCACAGTTTTTGGATGGTTTTGGCTATAACCTTGCCAACTTCAACCTTACCGGCCCTATCTACATCAAAAACCGTGGCACCGATTCTGCCCAGGCCAAAATCGGTTTCTTTATCGCCGGCGAATACAACCGCATGCAAGATCCTGACCCGGCAGCAACGGGCGTGCCCGTGGTAAAGGATGATATTTTGACCTATCTCCAAGATAATCCCCTTACCCGCTCTCCAGTAGGCGACGCTTTTATATCAAGCACGCAAACCGTAACTGCCGACCAATTGGAGCGTGTTAAAGTAAAGCCGAACACCGTTCGCCAAAACTACAGCCTATCCAGTAAATTGGATTTCAAGATTACCGAGAACATCGGCCTTACCGTGGGCGGCAGCTTAAACTATAACAGGTATAACCAATGGGTAGCCCGCTACACCATGTTCAATGCCGAAAACAACCCATTGTACAAAGAACTTTCGTGGAGGGTGTTTGCACGCTACACACAACGTTTCGGCAAAAGCTCTTTCGATGCCGAGGAAGGTGCTTCCAAAAGCCCGTTCCAAAACGCATACTACAGCATCCAGTTCGACTACTCTAAAGAGTACAATACTTTCGAAGACGAAACGCACGGCTTTAAACCGTTCGACTACGGTTATTTGGGCCGTTACGACATATACAGCCGCCCCTCGTTTGAGCATGGCGAAATACAATATTTGGATTCGGCCGGCAACGTGAGAACGCTGGAAGGTTTTATACAAACGGGCCTGCAAGATACCTTGGTTACGTTTACCCCGTCTAACCTTAACCGCACCACTGCCAACTTCATGACCAAGTATTATGAGCTGGCCGGCGAAAACCGCGAGCTATATTATACCAACTTGGCGCAGATACAGGCCAACAACGGCTTGCGCAACGGCGACCGAAGCAGCACCGTACACGGTATATGGTACAACGTGGGCCGCCAATATAATGGCTACGGCATAGGAGACAACAACGACCAGTTCCGTTTGACGTTTATCGGTTCGGTGGACATTTTGCGCCCTAGCGCATCCAGCCGCAACAAGCATGCCTTGGAGTTTGGTTTCGAGTTTGAGCAACGCGTTGACCGCAGCTACCAGATTACCCCTATCGGTTTGTGGGAGCTGATGCGTTTGAACGCCAACCAACACATTGTTGCGCCGGACCTTACCAACTTGAACGACTTTAGCCTGTTGATTGACGGCCAAGAGTACGAGTTCGACCCTAACTGCCGTTGTTTCCCCGGTGCGCCTGCTTTCAGCACGTACGACACCATTTTGACCAACCAAATAAACAACGGTACCCAAACCTACTTCGACCGCAAGTTGCGCGAAAAACTGGGCATGACGGATAATACCGCCTTTATCAATATCGATACCTTGTCTCCCGATTTCTTTAGCCTGGATATGTTCAGTGCCGACGAGTTGTTGAACCAAGGTAACCCTTATGTATTCTACAATGGTTACGACTACAAAGGGAACAAACTGAAAGGCCAGCCGTCGTTCAACGATTTCTTTACCGAGAAAGACAGTGAGGGCAACTTTACCCGCAACGTGGGTTCTTTCCGCCCAATCTATACGGCGTTTTTTATACAGGACAAGTTCCAGTTTAAAGATCTGTTGTTCAACGTAGGTTTGCGTATCGACCGCTTCGATGCCAACCAAAAGGTATTGTCTGACCAATACTCCCTTTATAAGATATTGACCGTGGACGAAGCCGTGGCACGCTATGGCTACAGCGTGCCAGGCAATATTTCCGGAGACTATAAAGTATATGTGGATGATTTTAACCGTACCACCCCTATGGTTACCGGTTTCCGTAACGGCAACACTTGGTACACTGCCGATGGTGTGGAAGTTGTTGACCCACGCGTAATTGGTGCCAGCTCACCAAGTTCGCGCCCTACCCCGCTTTTGGACAACACTTTGATAAACAACATCAAGAGCGAGAACTACGACCCGAACCAATCGTTTACCGATTATAAGCCACAGATTACCGTAATGCCACGTTTGGCGTTCTCGTTCAACCTTACTGACGAGGCTTCGTTCTTTGCCCACTACGACATTTTGACCCAGCGTCCGCAAGGCCGTATTGTGGCTACTCCTTCGGATTACTACTTCTTCAACGAGCGTATCTCTTCGGTGTTCAACAACCCGAACCTGAAGCCGGAGAAAACCATCGACTACCAGTTGGGTTTCCGCCAGTTGATTACGCAGAACAGTGCCATCACTTTCTCCGCGTTCTACCGCGAGATGCGCGACATGGTACAGATTGTACAGGTGCGTTTTGCATACCCGCGCGATTATACCACTTTCGGCAACGTTGACTTTGGTACGGTTAAAGGTTTCTCGCTCGATTTCGATATGCGTAAAACCCGCACCAGCAACCTGAGCTTGCGCTTGAACTATACCTTGCAGTTTGCCGACGGTACCGGCTCTAACGACGTTACCCAGTTGAACTTGGTAGGTTCTGGCCAGCCAAACCTGCGCACCATTGCGCCTTTGAACTATGATGCCCGCCACTTGATTAACGTAACGGCTGACTATCGCTACGGCTCTGGTGCCAACTACAATGGCCCGGTAAGCAAAAAGGGAAGGCAGATTTTGTCTGACTTCGGTATCAACCTAATCGGTCGCGCCCGTTCAGGCACACCTTATACCCAACAGCAAAACCCAACTGCCGAAGGCAAGGAGAGTGTTCCGCAGCGTCCTATCCCTAAAGGCTCCATCAACGGTGCCCGTTTGCCTTGGAGCTTCCGCGTGGATTTGCGTATCGATAAAGGATTCGACATTACCCCTAAGAACAAGGAGACCGGCAAAGCAGGCCGCCCGATGTACCTGAACGTGTACGTGTGGGTACAGAACCTGTTGGATACCCGTAACATTGTAAACGTGTACTCCTACACCGGTAACGCTAACGATGACGGCTACTTAACATCTACCGTAGGCCAGCAAGACGTGGGCAACCAGATTAACCCAGAGTCTTATGTTGACCTATACAATGCTTGGATAAATAACCCGGATAACTACAGCCTGCCTAGAACCATCCGTCTAGGTTTGAGGTTCGATTTCTAATAAAACGAAATAATAAATTAGTCGCTATGGCTAGACAATTGTTGAATAACATCGCTGTTGCCCTGCTCCTTGCCATGGTCCCTGTGGGCTTGATGGCTAAAGAGAATTTGGGAACATCTGGTAAAACGACGTTTTACAAAGCAGCAGCATCCAGTTGCCCTTCCGCTACCTCGCAGGTAACGCTTGATGTAAACAACGTGCGCACCATTCTTTTGAACGGTGGCGACATGTGGTGGGACTTGAACGATGCCCGTTTCGAGGTGCCGAAGATTGATCCGCCAGGTTCTGCCCCCTCCGTACACTCGCTGTTTGCTGGTGCTGTATGGCTGGGCGGTATTGATGCCGGTGGCAACCTGAAGATAGCTGCGCAAACTTACCGCCAAAGCGGTAACGACTTCTGGCCCGGCCCATTGGATGCCACGGCAACCATTACCGTGCAAACTTGTGAAGACTATGACCGCCACTGGGTAGTGTACGGCGTAGAGATTGACTCGTTTTTGCAACAGACCTTCCCGCTTTCGGAATCCGAGTTGATTGCCAAATTTCCGGGCATAGCCAACTGGCCGGGCAAGGGCAACCTTTTGGCAAGGGGCAGAAACGATGTGCAGTTGACTATTTTGGACGAGCTTGCCCCTTATTGGGACGTGGATGGTAACGGTGTATATAGCCCCCAAAACGGCGACTACCCGGTTATTAACGCCAACCCTACTTGCGGCGGCATAACCGAAGGCATCTATGCCGACCAAATGATTTATTGGGTGTACAACGACAAGGGCAACATCCATACCGAAACCGGTGGTCAAGCCATTGGCGTTCAAGTAGGTGCTTTGGCGTTTGCATTCCGTACTTCCGATGAGGTAAATAACATGACCTTCTATCGTTACGACGTATTGAACAAGGCCAACATCCCCATCGGCGATTTCTACATGGGCCAATGGGTTGATGCCGACTTGGGCTGTTTCAACAACGACTACGTAGGCTGTGATGTGTCCTTGAGTTTGGGTTACGTGTACAACGGTGTTTCTACCGACCCAGATTGTGCTACCCGTGGCTATGGTGTGAGCGTGCCTATCTTGGGTGTCGATTATTTTGAAGGTCCATTCTCGGGCCGCACTGTAAACGGCCAGCCAGAAAAGCTTGGCATGTCCACTTTCTTGTATTATGATAATGACTTTACCGTAACCGGTAACCCAGAAACGGCTATCAACTTCTATAACTATATGGCGGGTTTCTGGAAAGATGGTTCTCCGTTTACCAGCGACCGTTGTAACGGCTATGGTGGTACGGTGCCTACTAGCTATATGTTCCCCAACGACCCGGGTGGCCCTGCTTTCCCGGCCTCTTGGTCGGAGTGTAGCTGTAACAACGTAGCTGCCGACCGTAGGTGGATGCAAGCTTCCGGTCCGTTTACGCTACAACCGGGCGCGCGAAACTACATCACCGTGGGCACGGTATGGGTGCGACAAGGTTCGCAATCGAGCTGTGCTGCCGATATCGACTTGCTGCGTTCTGCCGACATCAAGGCACAGGCATTGTTCAACAACTGTTTTAAGTTGGTTGACGGGCCCGATGCGCCAAACTTGGTAATACGCGAGTTGGATAAGGAACTGATTATCATGCTTGATAACAAGGGCACCAACAACGAAAACGACAGCTACGACGAGCGCGACCCGTTGGCTTCGGAGCTTGCGCTTAGCTTCCCAGCCGTTACCGATACCACTTATACTTTCCAAGGCTACATTCTGTACCAGTTGAAAAACAGCCGTGTAAGCCCTGAAAACTTGAGCGATGCTACTTTGGCCCGTGTAGTGGCACAAGTGGACGTGCAAGACGATGTAACCAAAATTGTAAATAGAACCCTTAACCGTTCTTTGTGCGGTGAGATACCTACCCTGATGGTGGACGGTGCCAACGCGGGAATCCGCCGCTCGTTCCGCATCAAGGAGGACTTGTTTGCCACGGGCAATACCGAGCTGGTAAACCATAAGACTTACTATTTTACCGCTATTGCCTATGCTTATAACTATTATAACACTGGCGAGCAGCCGCTTTCTGTAGATACCGATTGCGGGCCCATTTATGTGCAGACGGGCGAACAGAAACAGTCTTTCTTGCCAGGCAGGAAAAACCAAGCGGTTTATTCGGCCATACCGCACAAGCCGGATGGCGCGAACTCTGGTACGGTGCTGAACGCGAATTTTGGTGACTTGCTGGATATTACCCGGGTTGACGGGTCTGGTAACGGGGGCTTTAACCTTGAACTTACCGATGAATCAGTTAGTGCTATATTGAGCAGCCCTGACCATGCCGGCGACCGCATTATATACAAAGGCGGCAATGCCCCTATCGAGGTGAAGGTAGTTGACCCAATGGTAGTGAAAGCACAGAACTTTACACTTTTCTTCCCTGATAGCATTTCCATTCCTATTCCGAATGTGACCCCACCGGATAGCATAACTTACTATGCTAGTTCGTATATCGATCCAGTTACTGGGTTCTTGAGGGGTTCTCAGGCTTACTGGAAAGTGGTAACCTCGCCTGATGGCAAGGAGTATCTTTCTAACAAGTCGTTGGAGCAGTTGAACGAGCAGATTGTTGCCGACTATGGCATTTCCATCTCATTGCGCCAAGTAGCCAACGTGGGAGATTTGACTCAATCCACCAAGGGTTACATTACCTCTTCCATTACCTACAAAGAGCCGCTGAAGCCTTGGCTACAGTTTGTTCCGGATACGGAGGGTGAATCTTTGACCAACTGGATCCGTTCGGGTCAGACCAAAGAGCCAGATCAGCCTGCTCCCAAAGGCCACTTCTTTGACGACCACTACTGGAGGTGTAATTGCTGCCGTTCGCCGCAACCCGATTGCGAGGACGAAATTACTTACTACGATCCCCAACAGGAGTTTGAGAAAGTGGTAGATGGTACTTGGGCACCGTATGCCTTGGCCGCGAACAAAGTAAACACCAAACTTACGGACCCTAACGACCCGCAATGGTTGACCAACTTTACTTACGGCCCCGCTTTCTTGGTAAACTTTACCATGAACGTGCCGCAACAGCTACCAGTGTACACGCCTACTACCAAGAGCACCAATATGCTGCCCCCAACTTATACGTTGGATAGCTTGGTGAGCGTGAACTTGGTATTGACCAGCGACAAGAGCAAGTGGACCCGTTGCGTGGTAGTGGAAACCGGCGAAGACTTTGCCACCAACGAGGGCAGGGTGTACAAAGGCCAGTTGCGCCGCGCCCAATCCAAGAACGTTAACGGTGCTGCCGATTTTGACACATGGATTCCGGGAGCTTTGTCTGACACGGGCCGTAGTTACTTCCCGGGTTATGCCATCAACGTGGAAACCGGTGAGCGATTGAACATCATGTTCGGCGAGAACTCCTTTGCCGCGGGTGAAAATGGCCGCGACATGCTTTGGAACCCATCTAAAAACGTATTGAGCCCGCTCAACCAAGTATTGTTCGGCGGCGGCCACTATATCTATATCATGAACACCCGTTACGACGGAGGCGAGGCCATGCAACGCATTATGTACGATAACATGGGTATCAATGGTTTCGATTTGACCGGCCCCGGCGGCAACATTAAGATTGTTACAGCAAGCTTAACGACCCGGTTTATAAGCACATAATGTACACGGCGATGCCATTTATTAATCCTGACCTGAACTTGTTATCCATTGCCGATGGTGTGGTGCCGAGCGAAGTAACGGTTAAAATCAGGGTTCGCAAGTCGCTTGGCCAATATGTGGCTACCAACGAAAATGCCGGTAGGCCGATGTACGAATTCAGCACCGAGGGCTTGGCTGTGGATACGGCTCAAATAG
>CAYYZT010000139.1:0-8247 GCA_964476015.1 uncultured Chitinophaga sp. | reverse complement strand
CGACGGGCTGGTGTTGGATGTGGGTTGGGCCAACATTGAGCCCGTGAGCGCCTCGTGGAACGCCATTTATAATGCCATAAACGGCCTTGCAGAAAGGTATGCCCGGTGGAGCGTATGGAACACGCCTGCTGCCTGCGGCGGCTGCAACGGCGGATGGGACTATGCAGAAGGCGGCTTATCTTGGGAAGACATGCGCATAAACTATCCTTTGGCGCGCAACAGGGTATTGAACACTACCGGACAAGACTATATTACCATCGGCCTCGATTTGGTGAGCCACGCAGCCGACTGCTACTGGTGCTGGAACGACGAAACCAACGAACTAGAGTTTAGGGGCTGGTCGTCGAACGAAAGGCCGCAGCTACAAGTAGACTACACCCAACCACCGGGAGACCCCGCTGTCTTTGGCAACAACACCTGGAACGTTTACGGCTACAGCGGCCGAAACTGGGACCTGAGCGGTGTGCGATACAGCGGTTTTTATACCGATGGAAACGTGAACGTGGATACCCGCAACCGCTATTGCGATGGCTGTAGCCCCGCCGCCGCTTCGGGCTGGCAAGGCTGCGACCCAGGGGCCGACAACCACACGGTGGTGTTGAAACGCCAAGGTTTCCCGTGCGGCAACTATGCGGTTTCGGTGCCGTGGAACGACGATGAGGCCCGTATTTTCATCAACGGCTCGCAGGTATGGAGCGCGGGGGCGTGCTGCGGCCCCCACGGCACGGTGTGGAACGGCTATTTAGGGCCCTTTACCACTGTGGAAATACGCTATGCCGAAGGCGGCGGCGGCAACGGGGTAGCCGTTACCTTTACCCCTACGGGCAGTACCGTACAGGGCAACCCCGCCGTGTTCGGCAGCAACGTATGGAACATATATGCTTGGTGGGCTGGCGACCACTTGGGCAATGGCGGCGCGTGGAGCAGCAACTATAGCGGCTATTACACCGTAAATGCCCTCAATTTCGACACCCGCATAGGACAGCCCTATTCCACCGCGCAAAGCTGGGGCACCGCACCCGACTATTTGCAAAGCCCTTCCAACGCTTCCGGATACCAAGGCTGCTACGTGGGGCCTGACAACCACTCCTATTCCGCCAAACGCCAAGGTTTCCCTTGCGGGTTTTACCAAATAAACCTGCCCAACCACGATGACAGGGTAATAGTATATGTGGACGGAGCCCCTGTTTATGACCAATCGACCTGTTGCGCCACCCGCACCAATATTTGGCAGGGCTTTTTGCACGGCACGTCCACTATCGAGCTTCGCATATCCGAGGGCGGGGGCGGCTCGCACGGCAGCATAGAGTTGGTGAAGCTCTATGACTTGGCCATAACCTCATCCAACGCCGCCATGAACTGTACCGATGCGGCCCGTGGCCTTACGGCCAACGTGGCTGGCGGCACTTGGAGCGGCCCCGGCGTTTCGGGCAGCAACTTTAGCCCCGCAGCCGCTGGCGTGGGCACCCACACCATTACCTATACCCGTAGCGGTTGCACCGCCACGCAACAAATAACCGTGAGCGCCCCCGGCGACCCCAACCAATGGGGCAACAACAGTTGGAACGTATATGCATACAACGGCAATACCTTCAACACCTATTACGGCTATTATAACGTGAACGCCTTGAGCGTTGACTCGCGCGACCAGTGGGCGGTGGGCCTTTCGCCATCCAATGCGGCTGGCTACCAAGGCTGTACCGTTCCGGCAGACCAACACTCCTATAAATTCCGCAGGCAAGGTTTCCCGTGCGGCCTATACACCGTTTCCATCATCAATGACGACGACTATGTGCTGAGCATAAACGGCACGCCCGTAAACACCGGCCCGTGCTGCTTCAACAGTTTTACCACCCTGCAAACCAACGTATGGCTGCACGGCACCTCCACCATTGAGCTTACCATACGCGAGGGCGGCGGCGGCTCGCATGGCGGCGTTACTTTGGCCCAAACGGGCAGCCTGTCCATTACCTCTAGCAATGCGGGCATGAACTGTTCCGATGCGGCCCGCGGCCTTACCGCCAACGTGGCGGGCGGCACTTGGAGCGGCCCCGGCGTATCGGGCAGCAGCTTTAACCCCACCAGTGCTGGCTTGGGCACGCATACCGTTACCTACACCCTTAACGGCTGCACCGCCACGCAACAGATAACCGTGGGCGCGCCAGGCAACCCGGCCACCTTCGGCAGCGGGCAGTGGAACGTATATGCCTACAACGCGGGCAACGCCACGGGCGGCAACGGTGCCTGGGCAAACAACTATAGCGGCTACTACACCATATCTGCCTTAAGTTTTGACACCCGCCCTGGCCAAACATATTCTACCGCACAAAGCTGGGCCAACAGCCCTTCGGAGGCTTCGGGCTATGTGGGCTGCACGGTGGGTGCCGACAACCATTCGTGGACGGCCAAGCGCACCAATTTCACTTGTGGCCTATACCGCATCGTTATCCATGGGCATGACGATATCGCGCAGCTTTATGTAAATGGCATAAAAGTGTTCGAAATGCCGGAACACAGCGTTTCCGGATTGAATCCGTTAACCTACCCTTATACCGCATGGATGGGAGAACTTACCACCACCAGCACCATGGAGTTTCGCGGGGCAGACGGCGGCAGCCTCTCCTACGGCGCCATACAATTGGAACAGGTGACCAACCCGGCCCTCACGGCCACGGTAACTAAAACCGACATTACATGCAACGGCAGCAACAACGGCAAAGTGAACGTAACCCTAACGGGCGGCGTATCCAATGCCCGGTTGATTAAAATTACCCAAAAGGATAATTTCGACCTCAACCTTGCCGAGCTGCAAGCGTTTGACTTGTATGGCAACAACGTGGCATTGTCATCGGGCGGGGCCACCGTGGCAGGCTCCAGCGTGCATGGCGGTTTTCCGCTTGCCAATTTGATTGACGGCAACACGGGCAACTTTGCCCACTCCGGCAGCGTAACCGATTTCCGCGGACAGTACATGCAGGTACTGTTGCCCTACGATGCGCAACTGGACTACATCCGCATTTACAACCGCCCCGATTGTTGCCAAAACAGGAGCGCGAATTTGTTGGTGGAAGTATTCTCCGATGCGGCGGGTACCAACCGCATTTTCGGCAAAACGATAGATGCGGCCACGCCACACCCTACCCCGGTTACCATCAACATGCTGGATTTGAGTTGGAGCAACGGAGCCTCTACCTTGGGGCAGAACAACCTTTCGCCCAATACATACAACGTTACCGTTACCAACAACGCTTATTGCGGCGGCGGCAGTGCCAGCGGTAGTGCTACCATTACCCAGCCTACCGATATGGTCATCGGCCTTAGCATGAACAACGAATCGTGCATCGGCAACAACGACGGGGCCATCGACCTTACCATTAGCGGCGGCACGCCCAACCGTGGCCTGAGCCTTGACGGCACGGGCGACTATATAGACATGCCAGACGGTGTTTATTTCAACGGTAGCAGCTTCACTGTCGAAGCTTGGATTTATCCCCGCGCCCATGCCTTCTGGAGCCGCATCTTCGATTTCGGCAACGGGGCGGGCAACAACAACATTCTTTGGGGCCTATCAGAGGCAGCCACCGGCCGGCCACGGTTGGAGATATTCCAAAACGGCGTTACGCAGGGCATCACCTCTTCGCAGGTCATCCCCCTCAATACTTGGACCCACGTAGCCATAACATTCAACGCCGGCACGGCAACCATGTATTTCAACGGCACCCAAGTGGCCACTGGCGCGGTACATGCGCCGCTCAACGTTACTCGTACCATCAACTACATAGGCAAGAGCAACTGGGTTGATCCGGATGCGAACATGATCATCGACGAGTTCCGTATATGGAGCACCGCCGTGAGCGTGCCAAACCTCAACACCTACCGTTGCGGGGCGAGCCTATCGTCGCACCCGAACGCGGCCAACTTGGTAACGCGCCTAGCTATGGATGAGGGCACGGGCACCACCGTTGCCGACAAGGCAGCCGGGCTTTACAACGGCACACTGTACGGCAACCCTGTTTGGGCTGCATCGGCGGCGGTTAACTATGACTGTTACGCCCCAGGCACCGGCTACAGCTACACTTGGAGCAACGGTGCCACCACCGAAGACCTGAGCGGCTTGGTAGCGGGCAACTACAACGTAACGGTGGCCGATGCGAATGGTTGCGTGAAAACGGGCAACTACACCATTACCGTTACCCCGGCCATTGCCAACAACATTAGCGGCGGCGGCCCCTCGTTGTGCAACTATGGCGACCCCACCAGCATGGGCGGCACCATTACGGGCGGCACGGGCTCTTACTCCATCCAATGGCAGATAAGCACCGATGGCAGCAACTTTACCGACATCAGCGGGGCACAGCTAAGTAGTTACGACCCCGGCCAGATAACCCAAACGAGGTGGTACCGCCGCAGGGTTATCAGCGGGCCGTGCACCTCGTTCTCCACCCCTATCCAAATAACGGTTACTTATCAAAACACCTATACCTGGACAGGGGCCATCAGCACCAACTGGCATGTGGACGGCAACTGGGATTGCGGCCACGTACCCGATGCCACCAAGGATGTAACCATTCCTTCGGCACCTGCCAACCAGCCCGAGATTTTGAACGGTAATACCGGCACCTGCAATTCCATTACGGTGCAAAACGGTGCGAGCGTAAACATCAGGGGCAATGGCAAACTGGATGTGAACCGATAATTATCCCCATAACTTTTTGTTCAGCGGCGAGCCGCCCGATATCGGGCGGCTCGCCGCTTATAGGCCCAACGCAAATCCACTACGCCCAACAGCACCCAAGCAGTATTGTCCTCCCATACCCCTCCATTCCACGGCCACCTGCCCGATGCAACCAAAGATGTCATCATCCCGTCTAACACTAGTAACCAGCTCCAGTTATTGGGTGGCAACGCGGGTGCTTGCAACAGCATTGCCGTACAAACCGGGGCCAATTTGACGATAAAAGGCAACGGCCGATTGGACGTGAGCCAATAAGATTTTGCTAGTCTATTTAAGTAGAAAGGCTGCCCGAGACACGCGTGGGCAGCCTTTTTTGTTTTGCGGCCTATTTTTCGGAAATCCCCCTATTTCACCCTCTTGTAAAGATATTTTAGCACCTTAATTTAGCACATCGGTGCTAGAAGGCCCTTACAGGATGACTGGAAACGAAAGCGATTTGTGTATATTTGGAAAAAGGCATGGACTCATTTATACTGGATGCGGAAATAGTGGAACGTAAATGGAAACCCGTTTCCGTTCGCACCGTCGGCTTGGTTTGTGGCGGCACCAGTGCGGCCATACTATTGATAGCCTACTTGGCAAGTTTGCCGTTCATCGTTCCTTATCAATTGCCGCTTGTTTTGCTTGGTTGCCTAGCACAGTTGATAGTGGCTATAAAGGGCAGCCGTAAAGAACATTTCTCCCGAATTTGGACTGCCGGGATGCTGGTTATCCTGCTCACGGTACCCATGGAAGCCCTGCTTCAGTCCATCGATAGCGATACCCGGGCTTATGTTTTCTTCGAGATGATAGGAATGGTTTTCGCCAATTCGGTTCTATCCACCATCACTGCCGCCATATTTTTTTTCTTCCCCGGCAGAGTATCCTATTTTAAAAACAAGGTAGCACACCCATAGCATTATGCAACCGTTCGTTACCATCTACACCTTCTCCTATCCGCACCAAGCCGCCATCATCCAAGGCCGTTTGGAATCGGAAGGCATCGAGACGTTTCTAAAAGACGAACTCACCGTACAAACCTATCATTTCTACTCCAACGCCATCGGCGGCATCAAACTCCAAGTAAGGGAAAACGATGTGCCCGACGCGTTGGAAATACTGAAGGATGCGGGGTATGTGGTGGAGGAGGAAGAGGCGCAGTTGCCGAAGTTCTGGCAAAAAATAGATAAATTCTTCATCGGTTTCGAGAACATAAACCCGAAACGCTTATGGCGTTCGGCACTTAAATTGGCAATTGGCGTAGCTACCCTAGCCGGAGTCATTTATTACCTCACTAAGCCCTCTATCGAAGAAGTGCTTACAGCCAACATGTGGTGCGTAACACACATCGTTTACCAAGGCAAAGAATATTATCCGAAAACGGTTGATATGATTATGCTTTCTTCGGATTATTATTGCACCGAATTTATGAGTTTCAAAACAAACGGCAGGATAACCCTGCCTGGGTTTGGAGATAGAATGTTAACTGGGGACTGGCATATTGGGGCCGATGATTCCATTTCCATTACTTCCATCAGTTCGTTCGAAAATGTCTTCTTGCGCAAATTCGAGGTGGAATGGGACGAGCCTTATTTAACGCTATATTCCGATAGCACCATTATTTATGGATATAAGGAGAAAATTTATTAACCCATGGTACGCTGCCCGAAATGCAACTCCGAGGAAGTATCCGACCCAAGGCTCTCCGTGAAAGCCATGGTAATATCGTTGTTTCTGCTGGGCTTTCCGCTGCCGTTTATGTCCAAACAGCGACATTGTTTTGATTGCGGGCACGATTTTAAGGCTGTGAAGGGCAAGGAGTAAGGCCCTTTAGCGGCATTAACTACCGTCTTGGCCCTGCCTAGCCGTCCAGACCACTTGGCTGTCGAAAGCGGTCCGACGACTCCCATCGGATGGGCGGCAGGGTACCGATGTTGCATACAAAATGCTTCAAGCGGTCGTCCAGCCGCTCCGGCGGTAGCGTGGGCTGGTGTTATGTTTTAGTGTTCGGACGGCCGACCATAGCGGACCCTATGCGGCTGTGGCAACACCCAGCCTTTGCGCTACCTAGCCGTCCAGACCACTCGGCTGTCGGAAGCGGTCCGACGACTCCCATCGGACGTCGGCTAGTACTATGTGGTTAGCAAACGTGTCTTTGTGCACCTTGTGTTTAACCTCTCTCGCATGTCACATACCCATACTTTCAACAAAAATCATATTTTCGTATGTAGAGGCAAGCATATGGGTCAAAAACGGGAAAGCAAGGAACGGGGCATTATTCGCATTTTCGTGGCATCGCCGGGCGATGTGGGCGGGCTGCGCACCAAGATATTGGAAACCATGGAGCGAAAGTTCCGCCAAATGGGTTATGTGGTGCAAACAGGCTATCGCATTGAAGTAATGGGTTGGGAAGATATTGCTCCTGCTAGTGGCTTGGCGCAGGATATTATTAACGAAATACTGCTGCCCAAGGCCGATATTATCGTGGGCCTGTTCAAACACAAGCTGGGTACACCTATTAAAGATTTGACCACGGGCAATATCCGCTCCCTATCGGGTACGGTGGAAGAAGTGATGTATGCCCTTACGGAAACGAAAGACGAGCAACGACCACTATTAATGGCCTATTTCCATGATGGCGAACCCGATTTGGGAAAAGCCTCAAACCCTTTGGCCCCAACTATCAGGGAAAATTGGCAACAGGTTCAAGACTTCAAAAAGCTACTTGGGGCTCAAGCCCTTTACGGCAGTTTTGGTGATGATGAAGATAAAGAACTGATGCGGCTTTGCGACGATGTAAGGAAAAATGTGGAGCAATATTTTGCACCAATAGTGGCACATATTAGCCATGAAGTCTTGGCGGAACTAAAAGCAAAAGCGGAATCAACAGAGCAACTGGAAGAACTCAAGAAAAAATATGCCGAACTGGAAGCCCAACTCGCCAGCCAACCCGAAAAGAGAGCAGCACTGGAAGAACTGGAACAAGGCGATTTTGAAAAGACCGAGGAAAGCCTTTTGGCAACCTTAAGAAAACAGGAGGAACAACTTGAAAAAGACAAAGAAGCCGCCGCCCAAACCAATTTTGAATTAGGCAGATTGAAAGAATTAGAGTTGCAATATAAAGAAGCCGAAAAATACTATGCTAAAGCAGTTGAATTAATACCCAATAACAGTTTGTACCTTAATGAATATGGTTATTTATTAAATATATTGGGAAGACCTAAAACCGCATTGGAAGCCTACCAACGAGCATTGGAAATCGATTTAGCGGTTTTTGGGGACAAGCATCCTAAAGTTGCCCTCAAGTATAACAATATCGGCAGTACTTACCAAGACCTCGGGGATGCGAACACCGCATTGGAAAACTACCAACGGGCTTTGGAAATCGATTTGGCCGTTTTCGGAGAAAAGCATCCTAATGTTGCCAGAGAATACAACAATATAGGCAGTGCTTATAAAGCACTAGGGGATGCGAACACCGCTCTAAAAAACTACCAAAGGGCATTGGAAATCGATTTGGCCGTCTTCGGCAA
>CAYYZT010000138.1:0-8287 GCA_964476015.1 uncultured Chitinophaga sp. | reverse complement strand
GAATTGTTCACACGCGAAGTGTTGAAATAAATAAGGGAAGCGCAGGAAACTCCAATCGAATTGAAGCAGCCGTAAGGCGGAAATTTGAGGATTTGGAAATTTGAAAATGGGGGTGTCAATGTGCTGATGTGACGATATGCTAATGTGCTGATTGAAAAACGTGATGCTTTATCACAAAATAAATGGAGTGAAGGCTAAATGTGCCGAATTTGGTTATATTGCGAAAAAGGAGCTATGAAGTTTACCAGTTTTTTTCTTTTGGCTATTTCGGTCCTCATTGGTTTTTCGTTTTTGATGCCATCCAACAGTGAGATGCCCCAAAATCCGCTATCAGAAAAACCGCATTTCGATTCGCTTCAATTTTATTGCTGGTGTGTTGCTGGGCCCATGTTTGATGGATGGATTGAAGGACCGATGATGGGTTGCTTAACGGCGGTAAACGTGGCCCCTAAAGACTTAGTGGGTGCCGATACTTATAAGTTCTCTGTAAAAGACAAGAACGCTATGCTTGCGGTGGATTCGGCTATGTATAATTTGTATCGACAGCGCCCGCAACTTGAAACCCCGGCTACGGGCGATGTGCGGATGTCTTGGCTTCTTTTTCGAGGGGGCAAGGCAGATACGGTGAGCTATTTATATCCCAATAGCCTGCTTATCAATAATACTTTTGCCACTTTCAAAACCGATATACAGCCCACCATGATGCGACTACTGTGCGGCCGTAAGGTAAAATGTCCAAGCCGCTAATCTATCGATAGGTTTGGTGTTTTTTTGCATATTGCATAATGTATAAGTATTTGAAGAAAAAAAACAATCCATGACAAAAGGGACTAGATATGTTTTTACGTTTTTGGTGGTTAGCTTATTTGTTTGGGCAGTGGGCAGATGGGCATGGGTGCAGTGGGATAACTACGTGTTTGAGAAGAAATGCGTAGAACACAACAAGGTGCGCCAAGCTTTAGGCATCCCGATAATCGAAGCAGGTTGGGAAAATTCCTACACCAGCAAGAACTGGATGTTGTGGCAAGCTAGCGCAAAGAAAGACGGATTTGATAGGGGTAAAGAGATAAACTTCAAAGAAAGAGAGATTGTGCTGGAAAGGGATTCTTACTTTAAGAAACTTGGAGACACCACTTATGTATTACGACTTACATACCAATATGAAGACTCGACTTGGACTCGTGAGTTGCAAACCTTCATCAACAACAGCATAGTTGCGGAACAGCTTGTAGATAACATCCAAGCCGACTCATTTATTAGGGCCGGGGCTTGGTAAGTTCTTTGTATCTTTCGTACAAAAGTTGCCCATGTCCAAACGTATCCTCTTGCTCCCGATACTGGCCACCCTGTTGCTTTGGGGCGGTTGCAAAACGTTGAAGGAGCTTACCAACTTTGCCAAGTGCAAATTCCGCTATACCAATGTTACCCAAACCCAGTTGGCTGGGGTGGATGTAACCAAGGTAATGAACTACAAAGACCTCAACCTTACCGATGCGGCCAAGGTGGCCACCAATCTCGCGCAAGGGAGGCTGCCGCTCAATTTCACTATCAACCTACAGGTAAACAACCCCAACGCCGAGCTGGCTGCGCTCAACAAGTTGGACTGGATTGCCTTTATCGACGACAAACAACTGGTAAACGGTGTATTGAACAAGAGGGTAGAGGTAAAACCGGGCGAAACTACCACGTTGCCATTAACGGTTACAGCCGATTTGATACAGGCTTTCAAAAGTGAATCAAAAGACAAGCTGCCCGGCTATGCGTTCGGCTTGGCCGACAAAGATGGCAAGCCCCGCCGCTTGGGCATGAAAGTGAAGCCCACCATTATGGTAGGCCAACTCTCGTTTCCCTACCCGGGCTGGATAACGCTGAGCCAAGAGTTTAGGAGTGAATAAATAGTCCATGGTCCATGGTCGATGGATCATGGAAACAGCCATCATTTTGTAGGGAAGAGTAAGTTTGTAATTGTTTCGTAAACGACCATGGACTATGGACCATGGACCATCGACCGAAAGAAATGCGCATCCTAATCAAAGACATACACACCATTGTTCAAGTAGAACAGGGCGAGCCGCGCACCACTCCGGTAAAGGGCAACGAAATGGCTTTTTTGCCGAAGTTGGAGAGGGCTTGGTTGCTGGTGAACGACGACCGTATCGAGGATTTTGGGCCGATGGCTACTTGCCCCGATAACGGCAACATCGTTATCAATGCGGAGGGTAAATGGTTGCTGCCCAGTTGGTGCGACAGCCACACGCATTTGGTGTATGCCGGCAGCAGGGAAATGGAGTTTGTGGCCCGTACCCAAGGGGCTACCTACGAGGAGATAGCCGCACAGGGCGGGGGCATCCTCAACTCTGCCCGCAGACTGAACGATACCACGGAGGAGGAGTTGATTAAACAATCGTTGCCGCGCCTTAAAGAAATTATGATGCAGGGCACGGGTGCCGTAGAAATAAAGAGCGGGTATGGGCTTACGGTAGAAGGAGAGTTAAAGATGCTGCGGGTTATTAAAAAACTTAAGCGGATGAGCCCGATGTGCATCAAAGCCACGTTTTTGGGTGCCCATGCCATTCCGTTGGAGTTTCGGGAGAATCGGCAGGGCTATATCGACCTCATCATAAAAAAAATGTTGCCCATAATTGCGGAAGAAAGACTGGCGGATTATATCGATGTGTTTTGCGACCACGGTTTTTATACGGTGGAAGAAACCGACCAGTTGCTGCAAGCCGGGGCCAAATATAGCCTCAAGCCCAAGATACACGCCAACGAACTAGCCGTAAGCGGTGGGGTACAAGTAGGGGTAAAAAACAAGGCCGTGAGCGTGGACCATTTGGAGCGCATCGGCACCGAAGAGATACTCGCCCTGCTGGATAGCAACACCATGCCCACGGCTTTGCCGGGCACCTCGTTTTTCTTGGGCATCGACTATGCGCCCGCAAGGCAAATGCTGAGTGCCGGGCTGCCCTTGTGCCTCGCCAGCGACTTTAACCCCGGTAGCACCCCGTCGGGCAAGATGGCGTTCGTGCTCACGTTGGCCTGCCTTAAAATGGGCCTGTTGCCCGAAGAGGCCATCAATGCCGTTACCATCAACGGGGCGGCGGCCATGGAAGTGTTGGCCGATTACGGCACCATCGCCCGTGGCAAAAAGGCCAATTTCTTCCTCACCAAACCGCTGTCGTCCCTCGCCATGCTGCCCTATTACTATGGCAGCGACTTGATTGATACCGTTTTCGTGAACGGGCAGGCACAGCACGAGTAACGCGTCTGGAGACGCTGTGTCCGTTTCGTCCTCGTCTGGGAGACGAGGACGAGGTGAGTTGCCCGCTTTTGCCTTAAACGAGGGTGCTTAAGGCAGCATGGGTAAATTGGAAATGGGTATCACTTCAAAACACGAGTATCAATTGCCTCCATCTGAAGATGGAGGTTTGGAAACTTTGTATTTAAACCCAACATCGCACAATCAACAAACCGCCCGTGTACAACTGGCCGATAATTTTCATGCAACTATAGCCAACTTTTGCCGTAATTTGGGTTATGCTGCATTGGCTACGCTTATTCTGTTTGGGCATTTCTTTGTTTGCGGTGGGTTCGCTCGCGGGGCAAACGCTTAATCTGGGCCCCGATACCACGCATTGCAACAGCGAGCCGCTGGTGCTGGATGCCGGTGCCGGGTTTCTTACCTACCAATGGAGCACGGGTAGCACCAGCCAATCCATCGTGGCCACGCAGTCGCGTATTTATTGGGTGGAGGTAATGGATATTAACGGCAACACCTATCGCGATAGCATTTTGGTATCGCTCAAAGAAGCCCCTAATGCAGCCTTTGTGGTGGATAACGTATGCTTTGGTACCCCATCGCCAGCCGACGACCGCAGCACGTATGTAAACGATACCATTGTGGGCTGGTTCTGGGATTTTGGCGACGGCAATACTTATGCCACACAGTCTCCCAGCAACCTGTACGCTACACCCGGCATCAAGAATATTTCGTTGGTAGTAACCAATACTTCCGGCTGTACCGATACCGCTACCGGCATAGCCGAAGTATATGCACCGCCGTTGGTGGATGCAGGGGCCAACGATTCCATCAACATCGGCGATACGGCCTTTGTGGTGGGCAACACCAATACGTTCGATTATAGCTGGTCGCCCACTACCTATATTGTCGACCCGCAGCAGTTGGATATTACCATTATCCCGCCCGTTACCACCGTATATAGGCTTACTGCCGTGGATACCATTGGTTGCACTGCTAGCGACGAAGTAACGGTGTACGTAAACCTTTCGCCCATTGCCGTAAACGACCAAAGCAACGTCCCGGCCGGGGCCACGGCCACTATCAACGTATTGGCCAACGACGACGACCCGAACGACGATACCCTTACCGTGACCATTACCTCGCCGCCCGCCCACGGCACCGCCACGGTGAATGCCAATGGCAGCATCGTTTACGTACCCAACGGCACCTTCAACGGTACGGATACCATCCGCTATCAAATATGCGACAACTTTAGGCGGCCGCTCTGTGCCGATGCCTATGTGGTAGTAACCGTTACCAATGCCGCCCCCAATGCCGTGGACGATGAGGCGGTGGTGGATGCCAATAACAGTGTGTTGATAAACCTGCTGGCCAACGACAGCGACCCGAACGAGCAACTGATATTTATTACCAGTATTTCCCAGCCAGCCAACGGCACAGTGGAGGAGGTAAGCACAAGCACGGTGCGCTATACGCCCAATGCGGGCTTCCACGGGGTGGATAGCTTTTATTACCAGATTTGCGACAACGGCAGCCCGATACAGTGCGATTCGGCGTGGGTGTACATTACCGTAAACGAATCGCCGTTGGAGATACCGAACTCTTTCTCGCCCAACGGCGACGGTTTTTTGGATGCTTGGGTCATCCGCGGCCTGAACGCCTATGCCAGCAACCACTTGGTTATCTTCACCAAATGGGGCGAAGTGGTGCTGGAAACCGACAACTACGCCAATAATTGGAACGGACGCAGGGGTTTTAACGAAGACCTGCCCGAAGGTATCTATTATTACAAACTCACCTTGGAAGGCACGGAAACGCTTTCGGGGTACATTATGCTAAAACGCTGATATGCGGTACGTGCTCATCATATTGCTTTGCTTGCCCCTGCTGCTACAAGCGCAGGGCGATGCGGTGATTAGCCAATATGTGCTGCAACCGTTCCTGTTCAACCCTGCGGCTGCTGGCAGCGAGGGGGGGCTACAGGCCGGGGCCCTCTACCGCAACCAATGGGGCGGATTGGAAGGCGGGCCGCAAAACTTTTTGGTACAGGCCAACCTTGCCAGCAAAAACCAACGCTTGGGCTACGGCGGCTGGCTGGGCCGTGATAGTTGGGGACCATATAAGCAGCACCAACTTTTTGGGGCATTTAGCTACCGCATACCTGCGGGCAAGGGCCATTTTGCCATGGGCGTACAGGCGGGCTTGCAGCACTTCAATACCGCTTGGGGCGATTTGACGGCTTTCCAAGCGGGGGATGTAACCTTTACCGCAAACCCCGGCAACAATGTGTTTATCCCCAATTTTGGGGCGGGACTGTATTATAGAAACGAAAAGCTTTCCGCGGGCTTTAGCGTGCCGCATTTGCTGAGCGGTAAGGTTTTTGGCGAAAAGCATCTTACCCTTACCAATTACTACACCGCCAACTTCGATTACCGATTGCGCTTTAGCGATAAGTTTAGCTTGGTGCCCGCAACGCTTATCAAATGGACGCGAAATACGGCCCAAGTAGATTTGAACCTGTATTTGGTTTTCGTTAAAAGCATTTGGGTGGGGGCCGCTTACCGCAGCGATAAGTCGGCCAATTTCAGTTTGCAGTACCATTTAACCAAGGATAGGAATAATTTCCGCATCGCGTATTCTTATGATTTGGCCAACGGTGCCTATAGAAACGTAACAGGCAGCGGTACCCACGAAATATCTTTGGTGTACGTGCTGGGCAGCAAATTTGCCGCGCCCGTGAAACCTGACACCAAAAAAGAAGCCGATAATCCATAACGATTTATCGGCTCAATTTGTCACGCTATCGCGTGGCTAAAAAAGTGAAACTAGGTTTATAGGCCAGCTTCTCTTTCTCGATTTCCAAAAGCATTGCTATCGCTTATTGAAGATCTATCATCGGTTTCGTCTGTTTGAAATGGTTGTTTGCCAAGGTTGGAGTCGTCTTTGGTTTCTGGATTGTTGAATCTCCGTTTTCTAAAGTCGTTTCCTGTTTTTCTCGGCGTGTCCATCGCGTTTCGACTGTTGATGATTACCCAATCAATTGCCAAAACTCTGCCAAAAGTTATAAGTGATTGGTTTTGTTATGATTGTGATGATGTTTCACTAAGGGTTTTAGGGTATGATATACCCCAAAAAGTAGTATATAGGCCACGTTAATCGGTTCGGTACGATGATTGGAATGAGTTATATTTGAGCCAATTATGAGCTTCAAACAAAAACTGTGCGTTGATTTAAAAGCTGTTTCGAGCGTAAATATATCGGAAACGGCCGTTTGCGAAGAATGTGAAAAAAACGGCACGGAGTGGGTTCACCTGCGCACTTGCCAAACCTGTGGCATAACCTTATGCTGCGACAGCTCGCCCAACAGGCACGCTACTTACCACTTTTTGCAAACGGCGCATCCCGTAATCGCCTCGGCAGAACCTGGCGAACGCTGGCTATGGTGCTACGAGCATCGGTTGTACACGGAGTATTGAATTACCGAAACAGCTTTGCATCCGCCCAAAAAGTACCGAATGGTACAAGGGAAAGAAACAGGGCCAAAGCGGTTTTGCCGATGCTCCACTTAAACTCCATTTTGGCAAGGATAACATAGATAACATAGGCCACAAACAACAGCCCGTGCGCCATACCTACCACGCTTACCATGGCCGGCATATCGGCCATATACTTCAGGGGCATTGCGATAAAAAAAAGCAGTAGCAGCGACACGCCTTCGAGGAAAGCAACAATTCGCAATTGACCTAAAAGAGTGTTAAGGGGTGGCATATAGGGCAGTTTTGCGGCAAAGATAGCGATGCTTTGCCATAGGGTATAGCGTAAATTGTAAAGGATTGTTAAATAAGCTGACGTGTCACACTGAGCGTAGTCGAAGTGTGCAACCCGCAACCCAAACCTTTATCTCAACAGTTCCACCACCCCGTCATATTTGTCTTGGGCGCCGTTGTGGAAGATAAGCTCCAGCGTGTAGTAGTAATAGCCTACCGGTGCGGGGCGGCCTTTGTAGCGCCCATCCCACAGGGGGCGGCCACTGCCGTTGTAGCGGTACACCTCGTCGCCGCTGTCGGCATCGTACAGCACCATACGCACCCAATAGGCGCATTGCGGCTTTTCAATCAAATAAGCCCCTCCACCACGCGGCACAATGGTTTCGTATATATAGGGCACTTTGGTAAACGAATCCACGTCGTAAAACAGCACCTGCACCGTGCGGTTATAGGTGGCATCCGTATCGGTTACGGTTACTTGGTATTCGTATAACTGTTGGCCCGTGCCTTGGCGTTTTACTTCAATGCGCGAGGTGCGGAAGTTGCCCGGTGTCCATGCAAAGGTAGCCCTGTCGCTCACGCCACGGATTTCCACGGACACGTTTTCCAAGCAGCCCGCCGTTACCAATAGCGTGTCCCCCTCATCCACTTGCGCCACCCACAGCGATGGTGCGGCAGGGATGGTTTCTTCCAGCGGCTCTTTTTCGCAGGCTGTTTGTGCCATTGCAAGCCCCAGTATCAGTATTAGCAAAAGGTTTTTCATGGCTGCTTGGGGCTAACGGTTTGGATTTGCACGGCTTGGTTTTTCTTGCCCTTGAAATGTACGATAACGCTGCCCGAGGCTACCCACCCGCCTTGCAGCGGCCCGTAGGCATGGGTAGCTATGCCGCCTTCGGCCATGAAGCTTACAAACTTGGTGCGGTAGCCGACATTAATGGTAAAGGTTTTGCTGCCATAGCCAATGCCTGTGAGCAACCTGCCTTGCAACGATTGTATGTTTACCCTGGGCCTAAATGCCTGCACGGTAATGTTTTTGCTGTAATATTCCAGCATGGGAGTGATAACAATAGGCCCGGCGGTAATATGATAGCCGCCGTGTACGTATAGCTCCATCGGCATGGCGCGCGATTGTTCGTCGCCGCCGAAGTGCCAGCCCTCAAGGGTGTTGATGTTGTTGGCAGCCGCGCCTACAAAGTACTTGGGGGTTTGGTACCATACGCCCAAATCAACCATGCCGTAGCCTAGCACGCCCCCGTCC
>CAYYZT010000137.1:4224-8299 GCA_964476015.1 uncultured Chitinophaga sp. | reverse complement strand
GATGTCTTTTTTATCGCCCGTTTTTACCTTGGTGCCAACTTCTTTGTTGATCTGTTCAAACTGGGCATCGAAGAGTGTGGGCGACAAGCGGTTGTAAGAGTCGTACCATTGCGATACAAGGCCCAACAACAAGACTAATAAGGCGACTTTTCCCGTAACTCTCATAAAATCAATACACAAAGCTAGCTACAATAGCCGAAGCCGTCAAAGTTTTTTTGATGCGATAACAAGATTTCACATTATGGGGGTTTCAGTACTTTAAACCCCGAAGGGATTGGCAACGAGCCTTAGCAAAAGTGCCATTACAATTTGCTGATGGCGGGTGCGGCCAGCGGTGGGTTTAGGTGGTGGTTCAGCACAGGATGGAAAGCCGTGGTATCGAACAGGTGGGTGTATTTCAACAAATCGGTGGTGGGCAGCGAAAGCGTAATAGGGAAAATATCCACCCCGTAGGTTTCCATAAAAAGATGCTGCAACAGCTCGTTGCAATAAAACTCGGATGGGTCGGCGGCATCGAAACCCAAATCGAACGGGATATTCTGTTTCAGGTAATAATGGATGCGGTCAACCAACTGCGGGGTCTTGTCCTCAAGGGTTTTAAACCGCACCACTATAATGGAGCCCGTGCGGCTTTCTGACACAAATTGGTCCAAATCCTGCGCGAAAATGCCGTCCACGCCACGGGCCTTGTCCTGCATGGCATGTACTACCCACAGTTTACACTGCTCTTCCAGTATAATGCCGCAGTGCGTAATGTCGAACGGCTCACGCAGCATGTTGGCTATACCGTCGCTCACCAACCCGTCGCCACGGCGCAAAATGATATCGCCCGTAAACAAAAGGCGCTTCTCATCACCGGTCAAGGTGTAAGAAGCGCCATGTTTATCATTCGTGTTCGAGGGCCAAAGCACCAAGGCCGTTGCCGTCAAAACTATAATGGTTACTATTATCCCGATCCTTTTCATCTCTACCGTAAATCAGTAATCGACAGTAATAATTCCAAGGGCGGGGGCAAGATTACTTACCGGTGGTATCAGTGCCAGTGGTAGTGTCGGTGCCAAGGCCAGTGGTGTCGTCAGCTACAGGCTCGTCCAAGGCCGGCTCATCGCCCAAACCTTCCAAACCTTCGCTACCCATCAGGGTTTCCTTGCTCATGTCGGCTTTCCACTCGCCATTAACTTGTACCATGGCCAGCTCAGAACTGCCACCTTGCTCATCGCAGCAGTAGGTGCAAGAACCTTTTTCGCCTTCAATTTTGCAAGCGCTTACTTTTTTGGGCTCAGGCTTTTTGGCATCGGCGGGCATTTGGTCGGCAAAACCTTTAATCAGGTCAAGCATTTTGTGGGTTCCTTCGGTGCTCAAGGTTTTTGCTTTGTCGAAGTCTTTAGCATCAACGGCATTCAAAAACTGTTCGGCAACTGCCTCAGGAGTGTTTTTCTCGCCACAACCTACGGCAGCGAATACCAGTGCTACTAGGCACAACAGGAGTGCATTTTTTTTCATAATGGGGATTAGTTAAATGGTTTGTGCCGCCAAAGTTAGTGCTTTATTCTCGAATCCAACAAATTACGATAAGAGATAATTAACCTATTATGCCCTACAAGAAACCGCCGGTGCAACTTTCTCAACGTTTGTGGCATTAAGCTATTTTAACTTATTTTTGCACAAACTTTTGTTTTGGTTATAACAATGCAGCATGGTTGAGATACGTGGAAATGAAATGATGGTGCTTTACGATTCTAGCTCGGCACAAGCGGAGCAATTGCTGGCCTATGCCCATACGCTGGATGCGCAGGTAAAGGGGTGGGATTACAGCTTGCTGCCCTTGGCCGAATCGCTGTGGGAGCGGTTGCTGGAGATGTTGCAGGTACATCCTAAGGAGCTGTTGGACCAGTCGCACCCATACTACCAATCGCATGTGCAGGGGCAGGAACTGGATGAGGCCGGATGGCTAAACATATTGCGCAACAACACTTTCCTAATTAAAGCCCCCATTGCCGTAAAAGGCGATAAAGCAGTGGTATGCCACACCCCGCAAGATATTTTGCGTTTGGTAAACGAGTAATAGAAATCAAAGCTTATCCAGAAAGCGGGCCAAATCGGCGTTTATTTTCTCTTGCCGTGCGGGTGCTTGCTCCAGTTGCAGTTGCAATAGGGCTTGGGTGGTATAGCCGCCCCGTATTTCGCCGGTAGGCAGTTCCACCATCCAATCCACTATTTGGCCAGCGGGCAGTTCTTTTTCGGGGTTGTCGTTTTTATCTTTTAGATAGCGGCCCTCTATGCTAACGCCCACAAAGCCCGGCCCTAGGTTGGTTACCTTGGCCCATATATCTTCCACAAATCCGCTCGGCGCGTCGTGCGCAAACTTTACATAGCTGCTTTGCGGATATTGGGCATGTAGCACGGCAAACGTATCCATGGTGGCGACGGCCCGTTGCTTGGCCTCGTTCCACAGTTCGTTGTCGGGGCTTACAAATTGCAGGTGCGCCGTGTTTTTCTCGTATTGGAGTGTGGCGGTATACCACGCAAACCCCGCTATAAGCACCATGAAAAACGTGGCCAGCAGGAAAATACGGAACGGCATGGAAGATAGCATGGCGTAAAGTTAAATCAGAAATCGCACTCGCGGCCGTGCTTTTTTAGCCACCGCTCTTGGTCCATGTAGTTGGGCAGGCAGCGTTCCACCTCTTTCCAAAAGGCATCGCTATGGTTGTGGTGTACCAAATGAGCCAGCTCATGTACCATTACATAATCTATCACTTCCTCCGGGGCAAACAGCAAGCGGGTGGAGATATTGATATTGCCCTGCCGCGAACAACTGCCCCACAGTGAGTTGGTATATTTCAGCTTAAAGTCGTTCACCGTTTTGCCGAAATACAGCTTGTTGAGGTATAGCAGTTTGTGGTGAAGCGGCGTGTAATATTTCTTGGCCACCACACGGCTTATGAGTTGCGGCATGGCCTTGTCGCGTTCGGCGGTGGCACTTTCCTGCGGCACACGCACCAATACCACGTTGTTGTACAGCCTTGCCGAAAAAGTATTGAGCGGCACTTCCTCTATTTGCAGGGAAAAGGTTTCGCCCATCAAAACGAAGGTATGTCCATCGGCATATTTCTTGGGTTGGTTGCGCTGCAACAGGTCGGGCTTGCCGGTGTAGGTTTTAAAGGCCCAGTCCTTGAAAGCGGCTATTTGTTGTTGGCGTTGGTCGGGGGTCAAAAAAGAGGGCAACCGTATGGTTACCCCTTTTTTGCCTATGGAGACACGGGCATTGGTGCGCCGCTCCGTATGGATGAATACGGGTATGTCCTGCTCGTTAACCTTCAGTATGGCCGTGCTGGTTTTGTTCATTGGCTATGGCGGGCACTTGTTTGCCCTCCCATTGTTTGAATTTGTCCAAATCCTCCCTGATGGAATTCACCACCCAAGCGATTACCACAAAATCGTCGAGCAAGCCGAGGGCGGGAATAAAATCGGGGATAAAGTCAACAAAACTAACAAAATACAAGATGCCCAGCACGCCCTTTACTATCGAGCCCCAAGGCAGCTCCTTGTACCTACCTTCATAGTAAGCGGAGAGCAGCCGCCTCAAATCGTCGGCATTTTGCCGCATGCTGGTAAAAAACAGAAAAAAGCCCGCGATGCGGCGTACACGCTTGCCAGCCCTCATCAATAAACGTTTCATCACAGGGGGTTTATTGGCCACATCTTCGGCTATTTGAAGCTGGCTTATCAAAAAATCTTCTGCCTTTGCCATGGTTGTAAGGTTGGTTTAGAAAACAAGATATGCAAAAACCTTGCCGAACTGCGTTTGCTATTATTCTAATTTATCATTAGAATTGTTCCGTCACCTAACTAAACCTATCCAAAAAGCCTATGAGCATTTTAAAAGACTTTAAAGATTTTGCCGTTAAGGGCAACGTAATCGATTTGGCCGTGGCCGTGGTAATTGGCGGTGCCTTTGGCAAAATCGTTACCTCCTTGGTAAACGATATCATCATGCCCCCCATTGGCTGGGCGATAGGTGATATCAAGTTTAGCGATTGGAAAGGCACCTTGTCAGAACAAGAAGTGGATG
>CAYYZT010000137.1:0-4214 GCA_964476015.1 uncultured Chitinophaga sp. | reverse complement strand
GATGCCGCGGGCAAAGTGGTAAAGGAGGCCGTAACCGTTAACTATGGTACGTTTATAGAAGTTACCATCCAGTTTATCATCGTTGCGTTTGCCATCTTTATGGTAATAAGGCTTTTGAGCCAATTGAAGAAGAAAGAGGAAGCCAAACCAGCGGAAACACCGCCGCCGCCAGTGGTACCAGAAGACGTAAAACTGCTTACCGAGATACGCGATTTGCTGAAAAGGCAGCCATAACCCGCCGATATGCGCAAAAAACTGACATGGGCAGCCCTGATACTGTTGGGGCTGCTCGTTGTTTTTGTGGCCAGTACCGTTACCCTTACATACGACAGGCCACTGGGCCAAACCTCGCATTTTAAGGATACGATGGAAGGGCTGTTTGATATACCCGCCACTACTAACGGCGACACCGTAAAAGTGGGCTGGGCCAAGGTAAACTTGGAGCCGCCCTACCCCACACCCATCGCCATTGATGCCCACCGAAACGGGCCTTACGAGTATATACTCGATAGTATTTACGCACGGGCTTTTGTGTTCGACAACGGTATATCCAAGGCGGCTTTTGTAACGGTGGATATGCTGATTTTCCCACCCGCTGTAACTGCCGTGCTCAACGATAGCTTGGCGGGCACGGGCTTTAGCTTGGGTAATGTGTATCTTTCCGCTACCCATACCCACAGCAGCATTGGGGCGTGGGCACCGGGCTTTGTGGGAGGAATGTTCGGTGGCAAATATGACCCTGCCATTGTGGCGCATATAGCCTATTGCGTGGCGCAAGCCATCAGGGAAGCCAGTAAAGATGTGGTAAAGGCCCAGATTGGTTTCAACCAGATGCACTCGAGCGAACTGGTGTACAACCGCCTGCTGGACGACAGCACCCATACCGACCCTTGGTTTCGCTACCTGCGCATCAGCCGCGACGACGGGAAGCATGCCATCATTACCAGCTTTGCCGCCCACCCTACTTTCCTGCACGATTCGGTAATGAAAATCCACCGCGACTATCCCGGCAAGTTGGTGGTGCTGTTGCAATCCATGCCGATTATCGATTTTGCGGCCTTTGCCGGTGGAGCCATGGGCAGCATGGGGCCTGTACACCAAGAAAAAGGTCCTTGGCTGGGGTTGGAGCAAATGGCCGTAGACCTATACTACAAAGTGATGCAAAGCTGGAACAACACGGAGATGGTCTACATCACCCAAATCAACAGTGCCCACATACCGCTGCATATGCCCGAGGAGCAGGTGCGGCTTACCAACACGTTGCGCCTGCGGCCGTGGGTGGTGCGGCGGCTGTTTGGCACCAACACGCCTTTTATATCCGGCTTAAGGCTGGGCAATACGGTGTTTATAGGTATGCCGTGCGACTTCTCCGGCGAGCTAGTGGCAGGTATTGACAGTTTTGCCCAAAGCCAGGGCAGGCACTTGATGATAACCAGCTTCAACGGCGATTTTGTGGGTTACATCACCCAAGACCGCCATTACCATATGGATGCCTACGAAACCCGCACCATGAACTGGTTCGGCCCGCACAACGGGCGGTATTTTCAAGAGGTGGCGAAGGGGGTGGTGAGGGGTTTGTAGAGGGTTTTTTCAATCTATACTCCCTTGCTCCGGCGCTTTTTAAGATAGTCCTCCAATTTTATGGTAGGTTCATTCTTAGCTTTTACCGAATCGTACAGACGAATATCATTCAACTCTTCCTTAGCTTCTAACAACTTTTCGTATTCGCGCACGGGTACTACGACCGAAACTCGGTTACCTGCTCCATCCGTTATGTATTTGGCACCTTTCATAATCTCTAAGTTAGGCAATAATGTATGCGTAAACAACATTGTGGCTTCGTTAAACATTCAAAATTAAGTTAGGATGGTTTGTAATAATTACCACCTATCAAGCGAAAATCTTAAGTTCGGCGGTATAATACCCATACTGAAAACCGAGTACAACACCGTTATAGTGGTCGGACCGCCCCTCGCATAGGCTGTAAGCATAGATTCTAATTCGCTTTCCGAATTAACTTAGCGGTCAGACCACGTTGCGGCACCCTTGCGGTCCGACGGCTTGGGATGGATGGGTATGGCAAACGATAAACATTGTGTCTTCCTTCAAGCAGCCGTCAGACCGCTATTACAGTGTTGCGGCTGTTTCCCATTTGCTGAAATTGCAAAACATACTGTTAGGGCAAGCGTTTACAAGTTACCTCGCATCCCACTTTTTTCGGTATTTTTGTGTAAACATTACCGTACACTCACTTCAAGTTAACCTATTCCAATGCTTTTCCAGCTTTCCGAAGAACACCTGATGATACAAAAGGCGGCGCGCGACTTCGCCCAAAACGATTGCAAGCCCGGCGTAATAGAGCGCGACGAGAACCAAACCTACCCAACCGAACAGGTAAAGCAAATGGCAGAGCTGGGTTTTTTGGGCATGATGACCGCCCCCGAATACGGCGGCAGCGGTTTGGACACCATCAGCTACGTACTGGCCATGGAGGAAATAAGCAAGGTGGACGCGAGCTGCTCCGTAACCATGTCGGTAAACAATTCGTTGGTTTGCTGGGGCTTGGAGAAATTCGGCACCGAAGCGCAAAAGCAAAAGTACTTGGTGCCTTTGGCCAAAGGGGATGTATTGGGCGCCTTTTGCCTAAGCGAACCCGAGGCGGGCAGCGATGCCACCAGCCAGCGCACCACGGCCATCGACAAGGGCGACCATTATATACTAAACGGTACTAAAAACTGGATAACGAATGGAGGCAAAGCGTCCATTTATCTGGTCATAGCGCAAACGGACCGGGAGAAGGCCCACCGCGGCATAAACGTACTGATAGTGGATGCTAACGCACCCGGCGTAAGCCGCGGTGTGAAGGAAAACAAGCTCGGCATTCGCAGTAGCGACACGCACTCCATTATGTTTCAAGATGTAGTGGTATCAAAGGAAGACCGCATCGGCGAGGATGGTTTCGGGTTCAAATTTGCCATGAAAACCCTCGATGGGGGCCGCATCGGTATCGCCGCCCAAGCACTGGGCATTGCCAGCGGTGCCTACGAGTTGGCAGTGGCTTATAGCAAACAGCGCAAGGCTTTTGGCAAGGAAATTGCCCAGCACCAAATCATCCAGTTCAAACTGGCCGATATGGCCACTAGGATTGAAGCAGCTAGGTTGCTTATCTATAAAGCCGCTTGGCTAAAAGACAAAGGAGAAGATTACCAGCGCGCTGCCGCACAGGCGAAAGTAGTAGCCAGCGAAGTGGCGATGTGGGTAACGGTGGAGGCTGTACAAATTCACGGGGGCTATGGCTACGTGAAGGAATATCATGTGGAACGTTTAATGCGGGATGCCAAGATTACGCAAATCTACGAGGGGACTTCTGAGGTTCAGCGTATCGTAATATCCCGCGATATACTTCGATAGTTTGTTTTTGGTTGATTAGTTGATTGGTTAATCTGTTAATCGGTAAAGATTTTGTAACGCTACTGAGGGGTTTTGTTACAGTATTTATTGCTGATACCGATTAACTGATAAACAGATCAACCAATAACCATTCATTAACCCAAATAAAAAAAGCAATGAAAAAATTACTCTTTACCCTCGTAGTGGCTTTGTGTTCCCTCAGCAATGTTTTCGCACAGGGCAGCAATTTCATCTTCTTCGCCGAGCAGGGCGAGAAATTCTTCGTAATCATCAACGGCATCCGCCAAAACGAAGAGGCCCAGACCAACGTGAAAGTACAGAACGTGAACGCCATGATGATTAAGGCCAAAATCATTTTTGCGGACAAGGCTTTGGGCGAAATAGACAAAACCATCCCTACCCCCGAGTTCCCGTCGGAAGTGACTTTTAACGTACGTAAGGACAAGAACGGCAAGTATGTGGTAAGGTGGATGGGCGACGTGCCTATCGCACAGGCCCCGCCAACCCCGCCCACGCAAACCGTGATTACCTATACCACCACCCCGGCCCCGGCCACTACCACCGTTACACATAGCACTACCACTACTACAGTAGGCGGCACGCCCGTAGTGAATGATGGCGTAAATGTGAACGTAGGCATCGGGGTGCCCGGTTTTGGCATGAACGTGACCATTAACGACGGCTCGGGCATGTACTACCAAGAGAATACCTCCGTAACCACTACCACCACTACAACAACAACCAATACCCCGCCCCCTGCTGCCCCGCCAGAACCAACGCCGCGACAGCGACGGCTCGCTGCT
>CAYYZT010000136.1:0-8357 GCA_964476015.1 uncultured Chitinophaga sp. | reverse complement strand
CGACCTGCACAGCGGCGTGTACGGCGGTGCAGGTCGCGGTTCGGCCCTACTACTTCCACCTCTAAATAAGCCAACCCGCGCAGCCCGGTAGTGATGCTGGGCGTGTCGTTGGAAATCATCGAGGTATCGGAAATAAGGATGATATCGCCCTTCAACCGTTCCTTGTTGTCACGGATAAACGGCCCCAGGTTCGGCGAGCCTACTTCCTCCTCGCCCTCAATCATAAACTTCACGTTGCAAGGCAAGGCATCCGTAGCCAGCAACGCCTCGAAAGCCTTGATGTGCATGTACATTTGGCCCTTGTCGTCGCACGCGCCACGGGCATATATCTTTTCGTCCTTCACCACTGGCTCAAACGGCGGGCTGTCCCACAGTTCGTAAGGGTCGGCAGGCTGCACGTCGTAATGGCCATACACCACCACGGTAGGCAAGGCGGGGTCCACCATTTTTTCGCCATACACAATAGGGAAACCATCGGTAGGGCACACTTCCACATTATCGGCACCGGCCTCAATCAGGCGTTCCTTTACATACTCCGCCGCTTCGAACACGTCGTCGGCGAAATCAGGGTCGGCACTAACCGACGGAATGCGGAGCAGCTCCATCAGTTCATCCAAAAAGCGTTGTTTGTTTTCTTGCAGGTAATGTTGCAGTGCATCCATGGGCGGTATGTGTGTGTTTGTGGCAAAGATAGTAAATGGTGGACGGTGGATGGAGTATGGCCCACGGAGTTTTTTTACCGACTTGCCTTTACCATAAGGATGTGCAAAAAAAACCTACCATTAGCCACCATGCAACTTTACCCCGCTCCCGCTCGTTTTATTTTCAACGCGCTTGCGTACCTTTACTTCATGGACAACAATATTGCCGCCAGCACTTACAATCCTGTTACCCCGGCCATCATCGACAGCCTTGCCGAGATTGTGGGCCTAGAGTATGTGATACACGACCGTGCGGCCATGAAAGGCTACGACCACGACGAAACGGAGGATTTCAGTTTCTACCCCGAAGTGGTGGTGAAGCCGGCCAATGCCGAAGAAATAAGCCGCATTATGCGCCTGTGCAACGAGGCATTGGTGCCCATAACCCCGCGTGGTGGCGGCACGGGCCTTAGCGGCGGCGCGCTGCCCATACACGGTGGCGTGGTGCTTAGTACCGAGCGGCTGAACAATATCATCCATATTGATGAGCGCAACCTACAGGTGGTTACCGAACCGGGCGTTATTACCCAAGTGCTGCAAGAGGCCGTGCAGGCGGTGGGGCTGTTCTATCCGCCCGATCCATCCAGCCGCGGCACTTGCTTCATCGGCGGCAACATTGCCGAAAACTCCGGCGGACCAAAGGCCGTAAAGTATGGCGTGGTGAAGGATTATGTGTTGAACCTGGAAATGGTGCTGCCCAACGGCGAAATTATTTGGACAGGGGCCAACGTGCTGAAAAACGCCACGGGCTACAACCTTACACAACTGGTAGTGGGCAGCGAGGGCACATTGGGCATCGTTACCAAAATAGTGCTGCGACTCATCCCCAACCCGCAATACAACTTGGTGATGCTGGTCCCTTTCCGCTCGCCGGAAAAGGCTTGCGAGGCGGTGTCGGCCATTTTCCGCAGCGGTATCACGCCTTCGGCATTAGAGTTTATGGAGCGCGATGCCATCGATTTGGGACTGAGCTACCTTGGCGATATGGTGACTATACCCGTGGCCGACCACGACAACGCGCACCTGCTGATTGAGGTGGACGGCAACAACCTGGACGTGATGATGCAGGACTGCGAGAAGATAACCGAGGTGGTGGAGCAATTTGAGGCGGGCGACATCCTGTTTGCCGATAGCGAGCAGCAAAAAAAGGAGCTGTGGTTCCTTAGGCGCAACGTGCCGCACGGCGTACGGGCCACGTCCATTTATAAGGAGGAAGACACCGTGGTGCCTCGGGCGGAGCTGGCAGTGTTGCTGCGCGGCATTAAAGACCTCGGGCGCGAATACGGTTTTAAGAGCATTTGCTACGGCCACGCGGGCGACGGCAACCTGCACGTAAACATTGTAAAAGGCGACCTAACTGACCAAGAATGGGAAGAAAGATTGCCGCAAGGCATCCGAAAGCTGTTTCAGCTCGTTGTATCATTGGGCGGCACCCTCAGCGGCGAACATGGCATAGGATATGTACAGCGGCCGTATATGGATATTGCCTTTAGCGAGGTGCAACTGGAACTGATGCGGGGCATCAAAAAAGTATTCGACCCGAACGGCATTTTGAACCCGGGGAAGATATTTTAGTTACGGGTTGCGAGTTACGGGTTACGGGTTGAAAGGTTGGTATAACGAATGTGCCTCGTACGCGCTTCCAGCGCGGATGTAGGTAACCTTGAGCCTTCGGCTCACACGCCATGTGTTCTTTACATATTATGTGGCGAGCTGGAAGCTCGCAGTTACCTAGGTCCTCGTTGGAAACGAGGACCAGAAATGGATACAAATACAGGTTATGCGTTGTTTTAACATCCAACCCGTAACTCGTAACTGAAAACTCGCAACTTTTTTTACTAGATTCATATTATATAGGTACAAGATTATTAAGCATGAAATTTTTCAAACACCTCACCATACTTACATTGCTACTGGTTGTGGCCCAAACGGCCAGTGCCCAGATAGTAACGGACGACAAACCGCAGCCCGCCGAACGCCCCAAGCGATATACGGAAGACCGTATCTGGAAATGGGACCGCTTTTATTTCGGCGGCTTCCCAAGCTTTGGCATCGGGGGCGGCAATAACGGTATGTCCATCTCAGCGGGCCTTTCTGCCGAAGCGGGTTATTTTGTGCACCCCGAAAGGGTAGCCGTAGGTGTACGCACCTCTTACCTTTTTGGCAACATCAGGTATGGCAACAACTCTAGCTGGAAATACCATTTGATAGGCGGTAGCCCCTACGTGCGTGGTTATATTTGGAAAGGGTTGTTCGGCCAAGCGGAATACCAATTCACCAACTTCCTGAACAGTATAGACGACCCCACGCTTACCGCCGATTTCACGCTGCGCAACAGCGCATTGCTGCTTGGCGGCGGTTATCACGATGGGTTCGATTATGGTTTCGGTTACTATGTGGCCATCATGTTCAACGTGCTCAATACGGGTTATTACCCCTACCCTAACCCCGATTTCCGTATTGGCCTTACCTACCGGTTGCCCGGCGGCAATTAGAAACGGATAGCTGTATGGTTGCGTTATATGCTCTGCCATAGGCGGTTTCATATGTATCCATTTCGTTAAATAGATTAGTCCATAGCCTCCGCGCTTTGAAACGTCAGCCATTCTTTACGTTCCGTATTGGAGGAAATATTGGGGCCACGCTTACCATCATCTGTCCATTTCAACCAAGTTGGCAATACGGTAAAAACTACCAAAAAGAGCAATATGGCAGTATATTTCCGCAAGGAGTATTTGTATTCGTAAGTTCCATCCATAACTTTCCAATGTTTTAGCTATTGGCAATGTGCAAGATAGGTTGCTGGGCCGCAGAACGAAGCCCTTCGTTATAGCGTATCATGCGATAGGCAACTACAACGCCCGATACCGTAATGGCTATATCGGCAATGTTGAAAACGGGGGAATACCATATATCATAGTAGTGTACTACTATAAAGTCGGTAACGGCCCCGTGCTGCACACGGTCGGCCAAATTGGCTACGGCTCCGCCTATCATGCCGGTAATGGGCAACCAAAGCCTCCAACCACAAACCGTAGCCTTATGCAGCAAAACCAGCGTAACGCCCAGCCCAGCCATATTAAGTAAGTATATAAGTGCTTGGCCGTTTTCGCGGGCATAATCCGTAAAAATGCTTAAAGCGATAGCATTGTTATACACCACCTTGCCCGCCAAATAGCTGCCCATTGTACTGCTGGGCGTGTACGTAAACAAGTTTTGTGTAGCCCACGCTTTACTGGCTACATCTAACAGTACAATCAAGCCAATAATCATCAAGTAACATGCGTAACGTTTTTTCATAGGCACTTCCTGTTTTGGTGTCTGCAAATTATCCGCAAGTGCTTAAAAATAAATTGTAGGAAAATGCTTAAAATAAAGTAGGTGTTTTCCTACATAGCCTAATATCAAGCAATGTATTATGTATTTGACATTGTATTGTTTGCAATACATGCTTATCAAAAAAGAGGATAATCCTATAGTTTTTGATAAGCTCACCAAGCACACACACACCCTTTTTAAATAGGTGTTAATCCAAAACTTTAACTGTATTTTCGCAGCACTATTTATTGTATATTTTAATTATAATGTTAATACGAAGTTAATATACGGCCCGCCGTTACATGGTTTCAACCTATCCCGATGTTTGGAAAAGAAATTAAAATAGCTACTTGCGACGACCACGAGTTGTTCCAAAAAGGGATAAAACTAATCTTGGAATCAAGACCTAAGTATAAAGTAGTAGCCCAATATACACTAGGGGGCGATTTGCTGAAACATCTGCCCGATGTTGACTTCGATGTGCTGTTGTTGGACATTAACCTAACCGACCGCAACGGTATAGACGTACTAAAGCACGTAAAGCAGATGTTTCCCAAGCGGCGGGTTATCATGCTCAGCATGCATTCCGATGCCAGTATCGTAATGAGGGCACTGCAAGCCGGGGCCGACGGCTACGTGCATAAGAGCAACGATAGCCAAGACATTTTTAATGCGCTGGAAACCGTTTCCAGTGGCCGGATATACCTGATATCCGAATCGAACCAGCACGTAATCAAAAAAGCCATTGCCAACCATACAGCGGAAAACCTTCCCCATGAAACTCTTTCGGACAGGGAGTTGGAGGTGCTTATCATGCTTGGGCAAGGAGTAACTAACACCGAAATCGGGAAAAAACTGCACCTAAGCCCCAAAACCATCAGCACCTATAAACAACGGCTACTGGCGAAGATGCACTTTACCAATACCGTGCAGCTCTTTGAGTATGTGCAGAAGCACAACCTCATTTAAACTCCGTGCCCCCCCTTGGTTTGGATATTTAACCATGCAAAACACTGGGCTACCCTACCCGCATTTCGCCAAAAACCAGTTACTTTGTTAATCTATGGATTTGAGGCCGGATATAAGGACCGTGAACGTGACCCGCTATGTAACCCCGTTGCGCGAGGGTGGCTCCATGCCGGCCATTGCTGAGGCTGACGATGGATTTCTGTACGCCCTTAAATTTCGTGGTGCGGGACAGGGCAGCCGGGCGTTGATAGCAGAGCTTATTGGCGGTGAAATAGCCCGTGCGCTGGGTTTCCGCATACCTGAAATCGTGTTTGCCAACCTTGATGAAGCCTTTGGCCGCACCGAGCCCGACGAAGAAATACAAGACCTGTTGAAAGCCAGCGTGGGGCTTAATTTGGCCCTGCACTACCTATCCGGCTCCATCACCTTCGATGCTACCGTAACCCAAGTGGATGCCAAACTTGCCTCGCAAATAGTGTGGCTGGATATGCTGCTGCTGAACGTGGACCGCACCTGCCGCAACACCAACATGCTGTGGTGGAACGGCCAGCTTTGGCTGATTGACCACGGGGCGGCACTGTTTTTCCACCACTCTTGGCAGAATTGGGAGGCCAAGGCCACCGCGCCGTTTGCCTACATCAAAGACCACGTACTACTCTCCAAAGCTACCGAACTGGAAGCGGTGGACGAGGCTTTCCGTGCCATCCTAACCGACGGGCGCATCGATGCCATCGTATCGCTGGTGCCGGACGAATGGCTGTCGAGAGACGTGCCCTTCGACACGCCCGACGCGCACCGCGCCGCATACGCCACCTTTTTGAAAGGCCGCGTGGCCCATTCCCCTTCATTTGTAAAAGAAGCGCAACATGCCCGGGAAGGACTTGTTTGAGTATGCCGTGATACGGGTGGTGCCCCAAGTGGAGCGCGAGGAGTTCATCAACGTGGGCATCGTGCTCTATTGCCCCAAGCAGAAGTTTTTAAAAACCATTTGCGAGGTGGACAAGGCCCGGTTAAAAGCCTTTGCCCCGAAACTGGATATAGAAGAAACGTGCAGCTACCTCAAGGCTTTCGGCAACATTAGCCAAAGCGGCCCTGATAGCGGCCCTATCGGCAAGCTGCCCATTGCGGAGCGGTTCCGGTGGCTTACGGCCACGCGCAGCACCGTGGTGCAAACCAGCAAGGTACACCCCGGCCTGTGCGACGATGCACAAGAAATGCTGGAAAGGTTGTTTAACCAATTGGTGGCGAGTTAACGGATAAAGGATGAGGAACCTGTTGTTTTTGATGCTGTTGATTGCCCAAGCCGCCACGGCCCAGACCGCCTTTAGCGGCAAGATAGTGGATGCCGCCACGGGCGAGCCCCTCCCCTATGTGAACGTGGGCATAGTGGGCAAAACCGTGGGCACCGTAACCGACGAGCAAGGCCGCTTCTCCCTGCCCCTAGCCAGCGAACACCACCAAGACAGCCTCAGGGCTTCCATGATTGGATATACGAGCCGCAGTTGGAACGTGTACGACCTGCGCTACGGCAAGGCCGATACCATCCTTAAACTGAAAAAAAGCCAACAAGAACTGGAGCAGGTGGAGATAACCGGCAAACGCCTACGTGCCAAAACCTTGGGCAGCACCACCACCAGCGAGTATTTTACGGGCGGCTTCACATCAAGCGAATTGGGCAACGAGGTGTGCGTGAAGATAAACGTACGCGGCAAGGTGTACTTGGACAAATTCAACTTCAGCATTGCGCAGAACAATTGCGACAGCTTGCTTTTTAGGGTGAACATTTACAGCATTAAAGACGATATGCCCGATAGCAGCCTGCTGCACGAAAACGTGTTGGTGGCCACATCCATCAAGTCGGGCGTGGTGGAGGTGGATTTGGCACCCTATGGCTTACAAGTGAGCGACGATTTTATTATCGGCTTGGAATATATCAAGCCTTGCTCCAAACGCTACCTCACTTTTTCCGCCGCGTTTTTGGGCTCCATCTACTCCCGCCCTACCAGCCAGAGCGATTGGGAGAAGGTAAAAGGATTTAATCTTGGATTTAATGTAAGGGTACTGCGATAACGGTTTGAAAAACCGTAATTTAAATCGCAAAACCAATTCCATGCTTTTTAAGCAATATATTGTAGCAGCAACAGTATCGGTGCTGATGTTTTTGCTACCCCTCACCACCCAATCGCAAACCGTGAACGAACAATACGACCCTGCCCTCGCCCAAAAACTAGGTGCCGATGAATATGGCATGAAAATGTACGTGCTGGTAATGCTGAAAACCGGCAGCGCAACCAACCCTGCCCCCGAGGTGCGGGACAGCCTGTTCGCGGGCCATATGGCCAATATCCACCGCTTGGTGGCCGAGGACTTAATGGTGGTGGCCGGGCCGATGGGTAAAAACGACCGATACCGTGGCCTTTTTATACTGAACGTGACTACCATTGAAGCTGCCCGCAAACTAGTGGATACCGACCCTGCCGTGCATGGCAACTTGCTGGCTGCCGACTACTATCTATGGTACGGCTCCGCGGCGTTGCAAGAAACCCTTACCATCCACGAAAAAATAGAGCAGAAAAAGCCTTAGGGCTGTTTTGCCTGAAAAAAAGCGAAAAAAGTATTGAATTTTTAGCCGAAGCATTTTATCTTACCCCTGCAACATAACTATCCACGGCATGAGGAACCTTGTACAAACGCTTATTTTGCTTGTATTGATTATCAGTTTCAGTGCTTTTGTGGATGTGTCCGGCCCAGCCTTGAACCGCCACGAGCTTACGGCCCCCAGCATGATGCCCAAGAAGCCCAGCTTTGCCTTGGGCAAACAAAACAACCTGCACCCAATTTTAACGGAAGTGTTGCTGCCTGCCAAAGGCGGCTTGGTGCGCGGCGTGGATTTCGGCATGACCCGCCAACAGATAGATATTGCCGAAAACGCCTGCGCCCAAGCGTTGGGCGATTTCCGTGCCAAGTATTCCATCGCCTGCTCCATACCCGAGCTAGCTGCATTTGCCGATGTGGTGTACGATTTTCAGCCCGACGGGCGGATGGATATGATAACCATTGATTACTACCTGCAAGACCCCTATCTGGCCAAGGCCGTATACCACGACCTGATGCAGTATTACAGCAAAAACTACGGCACCAAGCATTACATGGATGCCGATGGCTACATTGTTTGGGAGACCGAGCGCAACACCGGCGAAGGCCGCCACGGGCTGGCCCTTTACCTCAAAAAAATAGGCCGCGGTGCCGATTCGGGCGTAAGCATACAGTTTGTTAGGAAGTAGTTTGATGGTCCATGGTCGATGGTCCATAGTCCATGGTAAAAATAACCGTCATTCTGCGAGATAAAAGAGCCCCCAGACATCCAAG
>CAYYZT010000135.1:1084-8369 GCA_964476015.1 uncultured Chitinophaga sp. | reverse complement strand
GAGCAAGTTGAAACGCTTGGCATTGGCCTGCGTGGCAAACGATTGGTGGTTGCCGTCCTTAGCCGATTTCAGTTCTGCCGAGCCCCGCCTGCCGATGCCGTTGTCGTCAATGCTCACTATCAGCTTGCTGCCTTCAAGCCTAAAGCCGCATTGTAGCACCCTGTTGTCCTTTTTGTGCAGCAGGCCGTGCTTTATGGCATTCTCCAGATAAGGCTGTATGAGCATGGCCGGCAGTTTGATACTCTCAGTGTCCAACTGGCCTTCCAAAGCTATCTCGAAGTTCAGCACATCCTCAAAGCGCATACGCTCCAGTTGCAGGTACAGGTCTAGGGCTTCCAGCTCGTCTTTCAGGCTCACCACGTCGTGGTTGCTCATATCCAGCACCATGCGGGTAAGGCGGCTAAACTTGCCCAGATAGCTGCTGGCGTTTTGCTTGTCGTTAAGGTAAATATAGCTCTGTATGGTGTTAAGGGCATTGAAAATGAAGTGCGGGTTCATTTGTGCCCGTATGGCTTTCAGTTCGCTCTCGGCCTGTTCCAGTTTCACCTCCCTCAGTTCTGCTTCCTTTTTTTCGGCATCGTACTTTGCCTGCATATCAGCCATAACGGCCATGTTTTTTTCGTTGGCAAGCAACAGTTTTCTATCATGAAAAAGCTCAAAGTATCTAAATGCCTCCTTATAGTTTTCTACCCGTGCATACAGCCTGTACATCTTCTCGTTATGGGTCATCTCATCCACCGGGCGTATAATGTCCTTTCGCATTTCATAAGAAAGTAGCGAGTATTCGATAGCTTTTAGCGTGTCGTTTTTCTTTACATGCATGTTGCTCAACATGCCGTACAGGGAGCTTTTGATGGTATTGGCCGCATTGCTGTTCAGCATGGCAGTGGCTAGGGGCTCAGCCTCGTCTGTCCGCTCCATCCACAGCAGGGCAGTTATTTTGTGCAGCATGGCGAAATCCATACCGCTATTAAAATCAATGGTGGCCGCCTCGTTATAGGCCAGCTCGGCATACTGTATGGCTTGCTCATACTGCTTTTTGCTAATCATCAGTTTCGACATGCAAATGTGTACCTGAAACACATATTGTGTACAGCCATGATAGGTAAGCAACGGCAACGCCTCTTTGTAAAACTGTTGCGCTACTTCAAAATCGTGCCTGTTTTCGGCCAGCATACCCAGCTTGCACAGCATAAGCCCCTCCACCCAAGGTTGTTGCAACAGCTTGGCACAGTTTAACGCCTCAAAAAAATGTACCCCTGCTTGTTGCAAATCGCTTTCGCGCAGAAAGTCGGCAGCGGCTTGGTGGTATTGGCATTTTAGCGACAAATCGTTCTGTATCTCCGGGGCATCCACCAGCGATGCGATAATCGCCTCTCCCTTTACCACTTTGTTGAACGGGCAAAGCATGAGGTTATATATGGATACCAGCACCATCAGCCGTTTATTGCCCGTAGCTGCTGCATGCACTTCTGCATCCTTTACTATATCCATGGCCTCGGTTACTTTTCGGTTGCTTAGCAAAGCAATGCCTGCCGAGAGCTGGGCCTGTATGCGTATTTCGTTTTGGGGCGAGCCGGTGGTGCTGTCAATAATAAGGTTGCTATAAGCCAGGGTTCGGTTGCTATCAATATAGTTGTACCACTTACCAAGCTGCAAATACGCCGCCAAGCTTTCTTCGGGGCTTAACGACGGAAGCTGCTTTTCCAGTTCGGCTACTATTACGTGCAGTTTTTTCATGTGTTTGAATATAGCAAATGTACGGCGGTAACTAGTGGCAAACGGGGTTTCTTGTAAAACCAAAACGCCCCTTTGTAAAATGGCCCCCATCCTACACCAATGCACAAGGCATTTTTGTGCTTGGATCAAAAAAACAATAAATCATGAGAAACATCTTCTACACACTGCTTTTATTGGGTTGTAGCCTAATGGCCGCCGCCCAGGTGCCTACCACAGGCTTACAGGGGCTTTACAAATTCGAAAATACATTGGCCGATAGCTCTGGCAACGGCAACCACCTTACCGCTACCAACAACCCTACCGCTGTAGGCTATGTGGCTGGTAGAAACAACGTGGGCGAAGCTCTTTTTACCGGGGCCAACAACCTTTGCGGCAATTTGATGTCGCCTAGCACCATGAATTTTACGGGCAATGCTACCACTATTTCGTTTTGGGCAAAATTTGATGGCCCAAGCGGCGGCATGCGCTCGTTGGTAACGGTACTCAATGGTAGCTCCTTAGGAGCTACATACAGCGTGGAGTACATAAATCACAATGGGGCAAATTATATAAATTTTTATGCCTACCACAACACTGCCTATACTAGTTATACCGTGATGACCATCTATCTGCAGAACTTTATGGCTGATTGGCACCACTATACCTTCACCTTTGATGCCGCCAAGGCCAAATGCTATGTAGATGGCACATCTCAAGTGGAAGTAAACTCGGTAAATAGTGTGGTAACCAGTGGCTCGAACGCAGTAAGGCTTAGCCATGCCAGCAACAGCTATTGCTTTAAGTATGGATGGCTTGATGAAATGGCCATATACAACCGCGCGCTAAACGCAACCGAAGTAAGAGACCTGTTTTATGGTTTATACGAAGGCCCATGTTTTGATGTAGTTACGGCCACCATACCAAACAATATTGCGCTATGCCCTACTAGCAATCTAGTTATCCCTATAACCATCAACAACGTTTACAACCCCACCTTTCAGTGGTTTAAAAACGGCCAACCGATTGCCAATTCCAACAACGATACCTTGAACCTGCCCGTATCGGCCACCAACGACGGTAGCTACACCGTGCGCATTACCACCTATTGCGATACGGTAATAGTAGGCCCAACGGTAGTAGCAACAGTAAATAGCAGTTTTGCACCTGTATTAACCAACAACGCAGGACAGCTTAGTGTGAGCCCTGCCAATGGTACAGGTTATAATTGGTATTTCAATGGTGTTATGTATGCGAGCAATTCAACCATGTCAAGCATCACGCCTACTAACCCAGGAACCTATGCCGTGGAGATAGTTTACACCGCAAACGGCACGTCGTGCACCTCGGGCATGTCCAACAGTGTGGTGTTTTGCCCATCAGGCTTTGAGGTTGTGGCCAATGGATTCTCTTCAGGCACTACCGCAACCTATTGCGAAGACCCAAACGCGGGATATGCTATATATTCATCTACCAGCGGCTTTCCACAGCGCAATTATCAATGGTATAAAAATGGTGTGGCAATACCTAATGCTAATAATTCATACTATAGTGGTACCAATTTGTTAAGCGCAGCTGGCATTTATACTTATCGCGTGACATCTACTTGCGATACAGCCTTCTCCGGCAACTTTGAAATATTCGTTTTGCCTAGGCCAACTGTAAGTGTAAGCGCTAGTGGCAACATCCTTACCGCAAGTACGGCAGGCACCAACTTTGATTGGTACTTCAATGGCAACTATATCTCTGGCAACACCCAAAGCATTACCGCAGTTGGCAATGGCATCTATACTGTATTCGTTACCGATGCAGCTGGTTGTGTATCAGCGGAGTCTGCCCCGTATATCTATACAGCTAGCGTAAGCACCTGTGCCGATAGCATTAGCGGCAACTCCGTAATCAGCATCCCTTACACCGGTTGCGAAACTGGAGCCTCTGCAAGCTTCAATTCTTCACTTACCGGCAACGGCATTACCTACCAATGGTTTAAGGATGGTAATGCGATTAGTGGTGCCAATGCGGCATTTTATGCAACAACGCTCAATGCGATCAACAATGGCGTGTACACCATGCGGGCTTACACCAGTTGCGACACCGTAACCTTTGGCGGCACCTTTACCATAAACCTTACTGCTGGCCCAAGCCAGCCAACCGTTACCGTTACCGACAGCATTATCACTGCCGACCAAACAGCCGCTGAGTACATCTGGCAGCTAAACGGCGGCACCTTGCCCGAAACTACCCAAAGCATAACCATGACCACTACGGGCTACTACACGGTAATTGTGGGCGATGGCACTTGCCAATCGGTATCTTCTGCCGCGCACTTTTATGTGCCAGGCAGCAACAATTGCGGCTTTACTACTACCTATACCGTTGGTGCGGGCGAGTGCCCTGAGCTTACCTTTACTTTAGATGGTGCTACGCTACCGGTTACAGCCTATGTACGCTACACTGGCCAGGCTGGCCCCATTGCCCACACCTTTACCAACGATGTAAACGTCCTCGACGATTTCTGCCCGTCAACTTACGAGATAATGTTGGTTGATGATGCGGGTTGTGTGGATAGCCTGAACTTTACCATTACTAACGTAGGTATAGCCCAAATGCCAACAACTATCAACATTAGCCTATACCCTAACCCGGTGCAGCAAACATTAACCTTGAGCACTACCGAAACACTAACAGGTGTGGAAGTTTACAACGTAATGGGCCAGCGGGTAGTGTCAATAGCGGGTAATGCTACCCAAATTGATGTAACCACCCTACCTGCGGGCACCTACTATCTCAATGCCATTTCGGCAAAGGGTAGCGTGCGCAAACCATTTGTAAAGCTTTAAACGATTGGGATTAACAAACAGGTTTTTTGGCTTTTTTTTGACCCCGCATGGCCACTTCTTTTCAGAGGTGGCCATGTGGTTTTTATGGGTGCCAAGCAAAGCATTGCCCCCAGCTTATACCATTTGGACATTAAAAGCCGTATTAAAAGCAATGTTGGGCTCCTACGGAGCTACCAATCCCTCTCTCAGCTTTTCTACAGATGTTGAACTCCTACGGAGTTGTCCATCAGTCCCAGAGGGACCCAACATCTGTAGCACCTTTAAACGAAGGATTAGCAGCTCCGTAGGAGCCTAACATTCAAACCGTAATGCTCATTTTAAACCCAAAATGGCATTATAGACCAAAACAGGGGCTTGTAAAACCAAAACGCCCTTTCGTAAAACCGCCTCGCTCCGCACACGTACCTAATGCCATTTTTGCCACTGGATTCAAAAAATTGTCAAATCCAAAAAGCATCAATGAAAAAACTACTCTACACCTTCCTGTGCGTGGCTAGCTGCTGGGCTGCTGCCGTGGCACAGATACCTACCAACGGCCTACAGGCATCTTACAAGTTTGAAAACAGCCTTGCCGATAGCTCCGGCAATAACAACGACTTTACCGCATCGCAACCGTTGGCCATTACCTACGTGCCAGGGCACGATGCCGGTACGGGGATAAACCTATTAAACGGTACCTATTGCACCCAGCTTTCGGCTGGCGTTACCCTTAGTAACACCGAGATGGCGGTTTCCTTTTGGGCCAAATTCGATTCGGCCGCTACCAACCCTACCCAGCCCTATGTAATTTACAACATACGCAACTCCACTACCAACATAGCCAGTTACTCGGTGGAGTACCAAGCATCGGCCGGCAACCAAATGTACATCACCCTATATGCCTACTACAACAGCGGCTATACCAACTACTCTGCCTTAATTGTTCCTGTGGGTAACTACAGAAATGCGTGGCACCAGTACACCGCCGTACACAGTGCTACCGAGGGGTTGATGTTTTATGTGGACGGGGTATTGGTTAGATCCGGCGGCGGCATGGGTATCGGGATGGTTACAAACCCCAACCCTAACCAATTTATGGTGAGCCTTTCCAACAGCTATTGTTTCCGCAACGGCCAGTTGGATGACATATTGGTGTACAACCGCGCCCTTACCACTACCGAAATTGAAAACATATATACCGTAAACTGCCCGCCACAAGGTATTACATTCCAAAACTATACTGGAGTTACCGCTATCGAATGCCAAGACAATAGCAGCCTTCGCACTATTTTTGCCAATGCCACTACACCCAGTGGCAGCCTAAATTACCAATGGTATAAAGATGGGCAGCCTATCCCCGGCGATGTCTACCAGAGTTTAAGTTACGGCATTGATCCTTTTGCTACGGGTGTATACCACGTGCGCATATTCAACCTGTGCGATACCGTGCAAGGCCCTGATTTTGATGTGCTGGTAATAGCCAATCCTAACACACCATCCATTACTAGGCAGGGCAACCAACTAACCGCTAGCGTAGCAGGTGATGGCTACGAGTGGCTGTTGGACGGCCAAATATTATCAGGTACCACTACCCGAACTATAACCGCCACCGCTACGGGCAACTATACCGTAAGGGTGTATAAGCTAGAAAGCGGCCAACGTTGTTATTCCAGTGTCTCGCAGCCGCTGGCATACAACGCGTCCTGTGCCGATACCATAAGCGGCAATGTGATAAATAACGTAACGTTTGATGGCTGCGCAACAGGTAGCCTGTATAGTTATACCCCAAACCTTACCGGAAACGGCATTGCCTACCAGTGGTACAAAAACGGGACTGCTATAAATGGGGCCGTTTTCAATGCTTACGACCTCAGCATAGTACCCGCCTTCAACGGCACATATACCATGAAGGCATATACTAGCTGCGATACCGTTACCTATGGCACGCTTACCGTGGCCGTTATTGAGGCCCCACATCAACTGACCGTTACCGTTACCGACAGCATTATTGCTGCCGACCAACTGTTCAGCAAGTATATTTGGTTGCTTAACGGAGACACTTTGCCAGAAATTACCCGGAGCATAACCATGACGGCTACGGGTTATTATTCGGTATTGGTGAGCGATGGTGTTTGCTACTCCCCGCCTTCCGATGCGTACTTCTATTTATCGAACAACGGCAATTGTAGCTTCAATACTACTTATGAGGCGGGTGCTGGCAGATGCCCCGATGTTGCCTTTACCCTCAATGATGCCGCATTGCCGGTTACGGCATACATACGCTACACTGGCCAAGCTACAGCAAATGCCCATACGCTTACCAACAACGTATCTACGATAACAGAATTCTGCCCTTCAACCTATGAGATTATTTTGGTGGACGATAACGGCTGTGTGGATAGCCTGAACTTTACCATACTCGAGGTGGGCATAGGCCATATCGGCAACAACATCTCGCTTAGCGTTTACCCCAATCCCGTAAACCAAACCTTGATGATAAGCACCAGCGAAACACTAACTGGTGTGGAGGTGTACAACGTAATGGGCCAGCGGGTTTTATCGAAAGAGGGCGACACCGCCCAAATCGACGTGGCCACACTACCTGCTGGCACCTACTACCTCAACGCCGTTTCGGCAAATGGAAGTGCCCGCAAGGCTTTTGTAAAATATTAAACAGTAGGGGTAAGTTCAAAATAGGTTTTTTGGCTGTTATTTTGACCCTTCAGGGCCGCTCTCGCAAAAGCGGCCCT
>CAYYZT010000135.1:0-1074 GCA_964476015.1 uncultured Chitinophaga sp. | reverse complement strand
CCTGTTGGTTTTTTATAGAGCCGCGCACATCTTATTTACTTTCCCTATTTTTGGGAGAGTTGCTAGGCTATGATAGAGAAAATAGAAATCAAGAACTTCAAATCCATTGCCGACCTAAGCTTTGAACTGGGCCGTGTAAATGTATTAATAGGCGCGAACGGCACGGGCAAGAGCAACATCTTGGAGGCGATTGCGTTTGGCGGTGCTGCGGCGGCGGATAAATTGGATAATGAGTTTTTGGCTTCGAGGGGGATTAGAGTGACAGAAGCGAAGTTAATGAAGTCTGGCTTTGCACAATCCCCCAGTTCAATGCCTGTAATAGTGAAAGCCGCTTTAAAGGATGAAAGTATATTTAATGCTATACTCAATCCTACTAACAATATATACCCCATTTGGGAGAATGTTTTTTTAAAGAACATCCACGCCATTTATAAGATGATTTCCGAAGGAGATAAGGACAAGTTGAAAAATCAATTTGGTTTATTATTTGACACCTTCGAGGACATTTCAAACGTTCTAAGTAATATACATATCACTTCGTCTGACCCAACTGACGAAGATTTTTCAAAATACCTTCCAGTCTTTGTCAAACACATAATTTTGGAATCAAGTAAACGAAATGACATCTCATCTTTTGTTATTTTTTCTCCAGAAAACTCTTCGGTTCGCACCTTTGAAAAGGAAGGACAAGTATTACCTTTAGGCATTAATGGTGAAGGTCTTTTTCTGTTGCTCAGAAACTTGTTCGACGAGAATCCAGATAAGCTTCAAAAAATCAACGAGAAACTCCGGTTGGTTGAATGGTTCGATGGCTTTGATATGCCTACCAACCTTATTGCCGACCAAGCCTACCTGAAAATAAAAGACCGCTACCTCGACGAGACCTTGCAAAACTTTGACCAGCGTAGCTCCAATGAGGGTTTTCTGTTCTTGTTATTCTATTTCACGCTTTTTATAGCCGATGAAACACCTAAGTTTTTTGCGGTGGACAATGTGGATGCAGCCCTCAACCCCAAACTGGCCGCTAGGTTGATGCAGGAGCTTACCGTGCTTTCCAAAGAGCATGACAAGCAG
>CAYYZT010000134.1:0-8428 GCA_964476015.1 uncultured Chitinophaga sp. | reverse complement strand
CTTTTACATAGAGGTAAAAAATGGCCTCGCGGGCGAAGAGGAGATTATTACCGGCCCTTACCGCATCATTGCCCGCATATTGGAAGATGGCGACCCAGTGGCAATAGTTGCCGAAGAAAAGGGCAAGAAGAAGAGCACCGCAGCATCAGCGCCTTAATGCTACGGGCCTGCAAAAAATTGAGGTACGAATTTAATTTTTCCTAAGATTTTGGCTACCAACCAAATAGGCTAACTACCGCTAGTTATAGTACGTACGGTTTTAATTTGAGACTTTTTTTTCCGTGGATTTTTTCTAGATTTGAATTGCGCGCCCTTCTACTCCACGCTAGATTTCAATACCTAGCAATCGGTATTTTTTATTTTTAACAAAAGAACCCTGATGGAATTTCAAAACGATTTGAAGTACGCACAACTATTGGATAAGGAAGATGCCCTGAGAGAGTACAGAAAGCAGTTTTTTATTCCCGACCTACAAGGTACGCCCGCATCGTATTTTTGCGGCAACTCCTTGGGCCTGCAACCCAAAGTGTTGAAGTTTTACATTGAACAAGAACTGCTGGACTGGAAAAACCTTGGCGTGGAAGGTCATTTCAACGCCAAAAACCCTTGGTTTTCTTACCACCACTTTTTTGAGAGTGCCGCCAAACTAGTGGGTGCCCAAAAAGAGGAAGTAGTTATTATGAACAGCCTTACGGTAAACCTGCACCTGATGCTGGTGAGCCTGTATAAAAACCGTGGCAAGCGCCGCAAGATATTGATGGAGGCCAATGCCTTCCCTAGCGACCAACATGCCGTGGAAACGTTTCTGCGCATCCGCGACCTTGACCCGGAAGACGTTATCTTAGAACTGAAGCCCCGCAAAGGCGAATACACCCTGCGCACCGAGGATATATTGGCTACCATAGAAGAAAACCGACTTGAACTGGCCATGGTGCTGCTAGGCGGGGTAAACTACTACACGGGCCAGTTGTACGATATGGGCACCATAACCAAAGCAGCCAAAAAAGCCGGTGCCATCGTGGGCTGGGATTTGGCCCATACCGTAGGCAACGTGCCGTTGAAGCTGCACGATTGGGGCGTGGACTTTGCCGTATGGTGTTCCTATAAATATCTCAATAGCGGACCGGGCGGCGTAGGCGGCATGTTTGTACACGAAGAGCACGGCAACAACATAGACCTACCACGCATGGGCGGCTGGTGGGGCACCGAAGAGGATACCCGTTTCCAAATGGATAAGCGTTTCCAAGCGCAGCGCGGCGCGGCGGGCTGGCAATTGAGCAATGCGCCCGTATTTGCCATGGCCATGCACAAAGCATCGTTGGATATTTTTGAAGAGGCGGGCATCGAAAACCTGCGCCAGAAAAGCATTAAGCTTACGGGATACTTGGAGTTTTTGTTGAAGGACAATAAGAACCTCACCATCATTACGCCCTCCAACCCCGATGAGCGTGGCTGCCAACTGAGCCTGCTCACCAAAAAGAACGGCAAGGCATTGTTCCAAAAGCTAAAGGACAACGGCATTATTGCCGATTGGCGCGAGCCGGACGTTATCCGTGTGGCCCCGGTGCCGTTGTACAACACGTTTACAGATGTATATCGCCTAGCGGAAGTATTGAACAGTTGATTTTGGTTGAGGAATTGGTTAATCTGTTTATCGGTTGACCTATTTATCGAGGAAAACATAACTAGGCGGGACGAATCCAATCGTCCCGCCTCTCTTTTTATTTCTACCAATAAACCGTTTAACAAATCAACCGATCAACCAAATCACTGCACTTTGGTAATCTTGTTGCGATAGGTTTGTTTGCCATTGTCCAGCACCAAGATATAGTTGCCTGCGGGCAGCTTGCTGCCATCCACGTTGGCAAGGTTTACGCCTTCGTTGCGCAGGCCAAGGTTTTGCACCGATACTTCCTTCCCAACCAAATCGAAAATGCGGGCCGTAACCACGCCGGGCTGCTCCAAGTAAAACTGCGCTACAAACTTGTCGTGGAAAGGGTTTGGGAAAGCACCCAGCAAAACCAACTGCGTGCTTTGCGGTTGTTGTATGCCCACGGCCACGCCCGGTGTTTTGGGTGCCAAGGGCGGGTAGGTAGCGGTGGAGACACTGCGCGTGCCCGAAACTAAGGTATTGGTGCCATCCAGTGTGCTCCAAGCGGTCACGAAACTCGTAGTGGTATCAATATTTGCGATGGTATTGACAAAATAATAGTCCCCTTGGGTTTTGGTGGCGTTAATGTCCAATATCAAATAACCCTTCTGGGTAAGGTTGGCATATTTGATGTGCGGTAAAATGCTATTGATGGTATTCGGGTCGATAGGCACGGGCGATGCGGCGGAAGTAATGCTGGTAGTTACATACTCCACTCCTACCGGTGTGGTACCGCTCAACAGGTTATTGGCCCAAGCGGTATGTATGTCGCCCGTTATCACCACTACGTTGTCGATGTTGTTGGCAATAATAGTGTCATAAATCTTTTGGCGTTCGGCGGCATAGCCGTCCCATTGGTCCTCGTTTAGCAACAGGCCAAAGGGGCGCAAGGGGGCAATCATTACCTGTTGGGCCAGTACTTTCCATTGGGTAGTGTTATCGTTCAGTTGCTGCATCAGCCAATTAAATTGGTCGGTGCCCAGCAGCGTACGGGTTGGGTCGTTAATGGTGGTGCTGTTGTTGGTCTGCTCCTCGCGGCCTTCTATACGGGTATCCAGTACAATCAAATCCACCAAATTGCCATAACGTATCTTGCGGTAGCCACGAAACTGGTTGGGCGCGGCTTGGTCGCGAATCGGCATCCATTCGAAGTATGCCGTTTTGGAGTTGTCGAGGCGGTCTATCCAGTTGCCCTCGGTGCCCGGCGTGTGGTTTTGGGCCCCACCGCTCCAAGCGTTGTTGGCACTCTCGTGGTCGTCCCAAATGGTAACGAACGGGAAGTTTTGGTGCAGGCCGCGCAACTGCTCGTCCAGCCGATAGTGGCTAAAACGGCCACGGTAGTCGCTCAAGGTAATAATCTCGTTGGCAGGCTCGTGTTCGCGGCCCGGAATGTTGGTGCCCACGCCGTACTCGTATATGTAATCGCCCAAGTGTATCAGCGCATCAAAGTCGTTGCGGTGCATCAAGTGTTCGTAGGCATTAAAATACCCGTTCTCGTAATCGGAGCACGACACCACGGCAAAGCGTAGGTGGCTCACATTGCCCGTAGGGGCAGTTTTAGTACGGCCCGTAAGCGAAAATCGTCCATTGTACTCGAAACGATAGTAGTAAAACGTATTGGGCTGCAAGCCCTGTACATCTATTTTCACCGTAAAGTCTTTGCTGGCACCGGTAGCAAACGGGCCACTGTCTAAGGTATTGGCAAACAGTGTATCGGTAGCAATGTGCCATGTGCCGCTAACGGTGCCCGTGTCGGGCGTGGTAATGCGGGTCCAGATAATAACGGCGTTAGGCAACGGGTCTCCCGAAGCCACGCCATGGTAAAACGGGGCAAGGGTAGTATCCAAGCTCAATCGTTCCAGCCCGGCCGGGCCGCCTTGTGCATTGGCAAAAAAAGGAAACAGGGCCATGGCCATCCACAGGCCCGTTAAATAGCAGTGTCGCAACATGTAAAGCAGGTTTTTTGTTAGCGTATTAAAGTTAGCGATTTCTGCGTTCTATAAACTTCTTGTCGAAAGTTAATTAATCGTTGTCCTTATCGGGAGGCGGTTTCCTAGCTGAACGGCTTTGTTTTTTAGCACAAAAAAACATTATCTTTAAAACCATGAACGCATCGGAGATACTGAACCACTACAAAAACGGTGTAAGGCTTTTTAAAAGCATACACATCGTAGGCTCTTTGGCTGGGGAAAACCTAGAGGGCATTGAGTTTGAAGAATGCTCGTTGTTGGTAAACTTCAAGGGGGCTAATTTGCAAGGGTCGGTGTTTAAAAAGGGCCACATCAAAAACGCCAATTTTGTGGAGGCAGACCTTTCCAATGCCAAGTTCGAGAACATGGTCATCGATACGGCCAACTTCAAGGATGCCAAAACCGACGACATCCAGTTCCGCTTCAACCGCTACGCAGGCAGCTACGCCACGCAGGAAGATTTTGATAGCAGGTTGCGGTTGGTGTGAGGGGGAGTTATTGCTATCTGATACCCAACCATACAATTCCGTAACTTTACGTGGAATCGTCCACATCTTTTGAAGGGTATGACTTATTCTGAAAAACTGCTAGAATTTGACCGTTTGCAGCAGCAGATTGATGCCGCTGGCCAGTTTTCCGATGAAGTAAGAAAACGGATTAATTATAAGTTTCGACTTGACTGGAATTATCATTCCAACAGTATGGAAGGTAATACTCTCACACTTGACGAGACCCGTAGCGTAATGGTAAATAACCTCACCATAGAGGGAAAGCCTTTGCGTGATGTAATAGAAATGCGTGGCCATGACAATGTAATTACGGAAATATTGGCCATAGGTAAGGGCAAAACACGCTTGTCCGAAAAAAGGATAAAAGACATACATCAGGCAATCGTGCATGAGGAAGACCTTGAGAAAAGAGAAGTAATTGGGCAGTGGAAAGCAAAGCCTAACTATTTATACAATTATAAAGGAGAACGTTTTGATTTTACCGCGCCCAAATTAGTGCCAGAGCGGATGCATGCCTTGTTAAACACTACCAATGCCACATTGGATGCCATTTTTGCGAACAGGAAAGGTGCAGAACATCCTGTCACCTTAGCATTCCGTTTCCATTTGGAATATGTAAGTATTCACCCGTTTCACGACGGCAATGGCAGAACGGCCCGGATACTAAGCAATTTACTGTTGATAGCATGCGGATATCCCCCGCTCATTATCGAGACTAAGGAAAAGGAAACCTACAATCGCTATTTGGGGGATATACAAGCCTATGGGGGGCCACCGGATTTATTTTATGGTTTTTTGGCTGATAAACTGCTTCGCTCTCAGCGGTTAGTGTTGGATGCCCTTGCGGGAAAGTCGATAGAAGAGCCTAATGATATTGATAAAGAAATTTCGTTGTTTGTAATGGAACAGACAGCAGTTGAACCCATCGGTGCTATAAGAGCAACGAAAAAGGATATTTACAACTCATACCAAATATCCATAAAGCCACTTTTTGGTTTTATGGAAGAAAAACACCGTAAACTTGATAGCTTGTTTGCGGAAAACCAATATGTACGGTCTATAAATGATAACATCATATCATCGGACTCAATAGAGCACTTTGAAAAACACTTGATAGATGTTGTAGAAGAAAGAGATATTCCATTTGATAATTTGAAAATTACCATTCATCATCGAGCATATAGGAATGATGGCATGAACATGTTTTCAACCATGTATAGCCTTATCGTATATTTCCACGAGTATTATTACAACCTTCACGATGACAATGGGTTTATTGAATCATACACTTATAATAGCAGTAAGCCTCTACTGCGGAATGACATGGAGCTAATCACTTCAAAAGCTATTAAATCCCTAATGACCGAGATAAATAATCGGAAGAAGGCGAGCTAAATCTTCTATACATCAACCCTCAAACCCGCAACCCGCAACATTTCCTTATTTTTACCCCATGCTTTCTACCCGACCCCTAGCCATATACGTCGATATAGACGATACCATCTGCAAGACCAACGGCATGGACTATCCTAATAGCGTGCCCATGCTCGAGAACATCCATAAGGTGAACGAGCTGTACGATGCCGGCCACCACATTGTGTACTGGACCGCCCGAGGCCAAAAAAGCGGCATCGACTGGACGGAGCTTACCGCGCAACAATTAAAAACGTGGGGTGCCCGTTATCATGAACTGAAACTGACCAAGCCGCCATACGATGTGTTTATTGACGATAAAGTCATCAATTCCCGTGATTGGGAGCAAGGCCGCTGGCTGGAAATATGGCACGACAAATGGAAATAAACACCGCCAACATACTTGCCCGCGCCAAACAGGTGCTGGAACTGGAGGCACAGGCTGTGCGCAACATTCCTTTAAACGAGGGGTTGGTAAATGCCGTGGAATTGATACTGGCTTGCAAGGGCAAGGTAGTAACCAGCGGCATGGGCAAGGCGGGTATCATTGCCCAGAAAATAGCCAGCACCCTAAGCAGCACGGGCACGCCTGCCGTATTTCTACACCCCGGTGAGGCGCAGCACGGCGATTTGGGCATGCTCGGCAAGGATGATGTGCTGCTGGTGCTCACCAACAGCGGCCGCACCCGCGAGATATTGGAACTGGTGGAACTGGCCGAGCGTATGTTGGGCCAAAAGCTGCCTATCATCGCCATTACCTCGCACCCGGAGTCGGAATTGAAGCAAACCGTAGATGTGCTGTTGCATATGGGGCAAATTGAAGAGGCTTGCCCGTTGCATATGGCCCCTACCACCAGCACTACCGTAATGCTTGCTTTGGGCGATGTGTTGAGCGTGCTGGTAATGGAGACCAAAGGATTTACCCAAGAAGATTTTGCCAAACGCCATCACGGCGGTTATCTGGGCCAGCAAACCCGAAACAAAAATGAAGAATAGACTGCTGTTGATAGCTGGCCCCTGCGCCATCGAAAATACCGAAACCCCCTACGAAGTAGCGGAGAAGACCTTGGCCATCTGCCAGCGGCTGGATATTGATTTGGTATTTAAAAGCTCTTACAAAAAGGCCAACCGTACCCGCTTGGATAGCTTTACGGGCATCGGCAAAGACCAAGCGTACGATATTTTGCAGGGCATCCGCAAAAAGTATAACGTGCCCGTATTGACGGACATACACGAAAGCTACGAGGCCGACGAACTAAAGGATGTGGTGGATTACCTGCAAATACCCGCTTTCCTGTGCCGCCAAACCGATTTATTGGTGGCCGCTGGCCAAACGGGGCTTTGGGTAAACGTTAAGAAAGGGCAGTTTGCCGCACCCGAAAGTATGCAGTTTGCCGCCGAAAAGGTACGTAGCACGGGCAACCAAAAAGTGCTGCTTACCGAGCGTGGCACCACGTTCGGCTATCAAGATTTGGTGGTCGATTTTCGTTCGATACCGGTAATGAAGCAGTTTGCGCCCGTAATTATGGACTGCACCCACAGCCTGCAACAGCCCAACCAAACCAGCGGCGTTACGGGCGGCAAGCCCGAACTGATAGGCACCATTGCCAAGGCCGCCATTGCCGTGGGTGCCGACGGCCTCTTTATAGAAACGCATCCAAACCCCGCCCAAGCCCTGAGCGACGGCCAAAACATGCTGCACTTGGATAGGTTGGAGGAGTTGTTGGAGGTGTGTGTACGGCTGAGAAGAACCCTCTAGTCTTTTTGCCCCAAAAGAATCTCCCTTATCGCCGCTTCCACTTTGGGGCCCTCGCTTACTACCATAAAGTGGCTGCCGCCCTCTATTAGATAGTGTGGCTGGATGCGCCGCACGGGGAACATCGTGTCTTTGCTGCCGTGTATGTGGTACGTGTTCGGGTGGCTTTCGGCATGTTTCCAAAAAAGCACTTGCCCGCACGCCCAACGGAAAAATTTGCCCGTGCTGGCTTTGGCCATTTCATATACCAACTGCGCCTCGTCAGGGTTGCCGCCGCCTTTTATCATGCGTATCTTGCCCAAGGCATAGACAATCACGGAATACGGTATCACGTGGTGCAGTTGCAGGATGCGGAACACCTTGAGCCGATTGGGAAACTGGCTGCGGTTGGTAAGGCTGGAAATAAGGATGATGCGCTCCGGTTGGCGGTATTTGGCTATTTCGGCGGACATGATGCCGCCCATGGAACAACCTACCAACACAAATGGCCTGTCAGGCTCTATTTTATCCGCCAATCGTTTGGCATAGGTGGCAATGGTATCGCACGGCTGCGGGTCTTCCCACTCAAAGTAGCGGCAGTCGTAATCCTCCTTCAACCCAATATTGCGAAAGATAAGCGACGTGGCCGCCAGCCCCGGTATAAAGTACAGTATCGGTTTCTGTTCAATACTCATTGCTTACCTCTCTTTTAACCTATGTCCATCAACTGTTTTCACCGTGGACCATCGACTGTGGACTATTTAAACCACCCCGAATACATCAAGTAATTGCTGGCGATGCCCTGTATCAACCTCGCCGTTTGCTCTTCGTCCACCGTTTTTACCTTTTTGGCGGGGATGCCCGCATAAATGCTGCCACTCTCCACCCGTGTGTTTTCCAGCACCACCGCACCGGCAGCTATGATGGCACCCGGCTCCACCACCACATGGTCCATCACTACGGCCCGCATGCCTATCAGCACGTTGTCGTGTATGGTGCAACCGTGTACAATGGCCGCATGGCCTATGGACACGTTGTTGCCGATGATGGTGGCGGCCTTTTGGTAAGTGCAGTGGATAATGGCCCCGTCCTGTATATTCACCCTGTTGCCGATGCGGATGTAATGCACGTCGCCGCGCACCACGGCATT
>CAYYZT010000133.1:2025-8478 GCA_964476015.1 uncultured Chitinophaga sp. | reverse complement strand
GGCTTTTGGAAGATGAGGTAGTGGTGTCGCAATTGCAGCCAAACGATGCCATCGACCCCGATTATGTACAAAAACACTCACTTAGAACCATGCTGACCCGCTTCAATGGGGAGCTTTTGACGGCAGAATTGGCTCCTGGCCGCGTTTTCGTGAAGGAGTTTCTGCTGGAGGACGTTACCGCCGAGTGGAACGCAGACGAGCTGGAGGTTGTAGCGTTCGTCTCCCGTTCGGGGGGCAGTTTTGAGGTGCTGCAAGTAGATAAAAAAAGAATAAAGTAAGGTGCCCCAAAAGCTATTTTTTGAGGCATTTTGAGCTATTGCGGTATTTTTTTGCGGCATTTTTGCGGTAAAATGCCGCAATTTTGAGCTATTATGTCGCAATTGAGCTAAATTTTGAGACATTTTACCGCAAAATGCTCCCAAAACGATTTTTTCCCATCCGCGGCCCCGAAACGGCAAAAAAAGCATATCGGCCAAAGGGTAATTAAAAGAAATTTTCGGCGAAAAGACATTTGACACTTGTAGCTTAATACTTGATATTATCTTTACACCATGTTTAAAAACCTGCCCAATTGGTATGTAGTTACCCTCACGCTGCTTGCCGTGCTGCTGGCGGTGTATTTTTTTGCCAACGTCATCATCTACATCCTTGTTGCGGTGCTGCTGTCTTTTGCCGGGCGGCCCGTAATGCGGTTTTTAAACAGGCGGCAGATAAGGGGAAAGCACCTGCCCAGAAGCCTTTCGGCTGTTCTCACTATTTTGGTGATGGTCATCATCTCGCTGGGGGTGTTGGCCGTTTTCGTTCCCCTTATTGCCATGCAGGTGCGCCAAGTGGCCGAAACCGACATGGCCGCCGTGGCCCTAAAGCTACAGCCCGCCATTACTTGGGTAGAGCAGCAGCTTGACTGGTTTGGCGTAATGGATTTCTATGGCCAGTCCCTGTCCGACTATTTGCAGCACCGGGCACAGGCCATTTTAAGTTTTTCCTTTGTTTCCACTTTTGCGGGCAGCGTTTTTGGGGTGCTGGGCAGTATCGGCATCGGCGTGGCTTCCACGTTTTTTATCCTGTTTTTCTTTTTGAAAGACCGCGACCTGTTTCAGCGCATCCTGATGCTGCTGATTGACGATGCCTACGAGGCCAAGGTGATGCTTACCTTGGAAAAGGTCAAAAACATGCTCACGCGTTATATTTTGGGCATTCTGCTTCAGTTGGCATGCAATTTTGCCTTCCTCGCCATTGTACTGGGCATTTTGGGCATCAACAACTTCCTGCTTATCGCGCTGCTGGGCGCGGTGCTCAACATCATTCCTTACGTGGGGCCGTTTTTGGGGGCCGTTGTGGGCCTGCTTATTGCCGTTACGGGCCACTTGGAAATGGACTTCGCCACCGAGTTGGTTCCGCTCATATTGAAGGTGGTGCTCACGTTCGGGTTCGACCAAATGTTGGATAATTACATCCTCCAGCCCGTTATTTTCTCCAAGAGCGCCAATGCCCACCCGTTGGAGATTTTTGTGGTGATACTGGCCGCGGGCACCATCGGCGGCATCGGGGCCATGATATTCGCCATACCCGTTTATACGGTGGCCCGCGTTATCGCCAAGGAATTTTTCAGCGAAAACAAGTTTATAAACGCCCTCACCAAGGATTTGTAGCCCAACCAATTCAGGTTTATTTCCGTTCTCATATGCTGGATTTGCAAATCCATCCAAACCTTTTTAGATTCACCTATGTTACAACATCGGAAGAACGAGATGATATGAAACTAGAGGAAGAATTGAAGATGTCCAAATTCAGGAGCGAATACCATCGCGCTGCGTTGAACATCCTCTTCACATCTTATTGGCTAAACGATAAAGCGCGTAACCTATTAAAGCCCTACGGCATTACGGCACAACAATACAACGTGCTGCGCATACTTAGGGGGCAACATCCCAACCCCATATCCACCAACGAGATACGAGACCGTATGCTGGACCGCATGCCCGATACCAGCCGCATTGTGGACCGGCTTTTGAAGCAGGGTTTGCTGGAACGAAAAACCTGCAAGGCCGACAAGCGTTTGGTGGATGTGTGCATTACCGAGGCCGGACTGAAACTGCTGAACGACATAGATAGCCAGCCGGGCGAGGGTATTGACAACGGCCTACGCACGCTTACCGAGGACGAGGCCCGCACCATTAGCGACCTACTGGACAAGGCGCGCGGATAATCATTATCTTTAAGCCTGTTTGAAAGAGCTTAAACAAATATACAAGACCCTACTGCCTACCGAAGTGGGCTACCTGCAAGAATATTACCAAGGGCGCGGAAAACGCAAGCGGCTCAAGCTTTTGCACCTTTTGGAAGCCCCGCAAACCCCTACCAATGCCCTGGCGGCGGCCCACATTTACCAACCGGGCCAAACGGCTTCTACCTTTACCCATCTTAAAGAAACAGTAAAGCAGGACATGCTTACGCTGCTCATGTTGCAAGACATTGAGCGGCACAGCAAATCGGCCTATCGGCAAGCGGAGATTTCGTGCCGGAAATTGATTGTGGAAGGAGACATCCTGCTAAAAAAGGGCGTGTACGCCCCAGCGGTAAAAGCCTTGGAAAAAGCCGCCAAGCTGGCCACTACGTTTGAACTCATCAACGAAAAAATAATGGCCGAAGACCTTATACGCACCCATTTGGGTTTTCGCGAAGGGTTGAAGGTTTATCAGCATTACGACCAGAGCATAGAGGATAGCTATACGCTGTTGGGCAGGCTTTTGGAAGTGAAGAAGCTCTATTACGGCATTTTGCTGCCCAACCTGTTTGCCACCAACATCAATAGCGAGTATATAGAGCGGTGCCGCATTGCCCACTTGCGCATGCAGGCACTGTATGCCAGCTCGCAATCGGCCAACGTGGGGTATTACATGTACCTTACCGGGGTGTACTATTACAATTTTATAAGCGATTGGGAGCAGGCCGGTGTACAGGCCCAGCATCTGGTGGAAATAGTGGAGAAAGAACCGGCCATCACCTCCTTCCTCCGCATTGCCAATGCCGAACTACAGTTTGCCGGTATTTTGATGAAACTATACCGTTTTGAGCAGGCCGCAGCCCATGCCCAAGTGGCGGTGGACATTTTCAAGGGCGGAGCCATGAACGAGTTGGTGAGCCTGGAGCAATTGTTTTTGGCAGGGTTCAATGCCCGCGATGCATCCATATACCAAAGTGCCGTAGCGCGGGCTTTTGCGCACGTAAAGATACGTTCGTCGGAAATGCTGTACGGCAAGTGGATGTTTTACAAGGCTGCCGCTGCCTTTATAGACGGGGAACTGGATTTTTCCCTCGATACGCTCTATGCCGACAATACTTTGCTGAAAGACAAATCGGGCTGGTTGTTCGGCCACCGCTTGTTGGAAATAATGATATTGATGGAGCGGAAGGATTTCGACCTGACCGACTTCCGCATAGAAGCCCTACGGAAGCTGTTGCAACGCCAGAAGAACAAATCCATTATCCGCATCAAGGCCATATTGCACATACTGCACCTGTTTGTTAGGCAAGGCTACAGCTATAAGGATACCCTAGCCGAAGCGGAGCCACAACTGCAATTGTTGGAAAGCAACACGGGCGACTATTTTTGGAACCCCATGGGCTTCGAGGCCGTGCGGTTCGATAGCTGGTTCAGGGGCAAAGTATCTGCCAAACACCCTTCATCTACAACCGCTCGATAGTAAGGGAGCACCCATCGGGCAAGGTAGTAATGGTGCCACCGCCCGCCGAACGGCGCGCCAAAAGCTTTACCACGTCGCCTTGGCCCAGCGGTATAATGATGGTTTTGGTAACACTGCTGCGGTTGGAGCTTAGGTTGAGCCCCACGCTGGAATACGTGGTGGCACCCGGGATGGCGGCAAACGAGCCACTGGCAGGCTTGTGGTGCAGTTGGGTCTCTATCTCCGCATCCAGCAAAAGGGTGCCCTCGTAAGAAAGGTTATAGGTTATTTTATAAAGGCCCTCGCGCAATATTTCCACTTCGTTGCCGCCCACCGTGTGCCGGCATGCGCTGCCCGTGGGCGGGGCCCAGCGGGTGCCGCCCCAAGCCATGTTTTCAAAGGCATTGTTAAAGGTTTGGGCGGCGGTGCCGTAAATATCCAGATAGTTGTTGGTGCTTTTGGAAATATCGGGCATGCCTTGGTCGTCCAAGGTTATCACATAGTTTCCGTTGGGGCCGTGCAGTTCCAACTCGTTTGTTTTGATGCGGCCATCCACGTTCAGTTTAGAGTCGGCATCTATGCTGCCTATGCCTACGCGGCCTGCGGTATCTATCTGTAGCCTCCTCACCGTGTCGCCGTTTACAAAAATGGTGCCGTCCGTTTCGTCGAGGCCGATAATGACGTTATACAACGGGGTTTCCATTTTCACGCCCACGTTGCCCGTGTCTTGCGCCAGGTGCAGGGTTTGTTCGGGGCGGACAGTGCCAATACCTACGCGGCCCAGCGTATCTATTACCAGTTGTTTTTTGATGTTTCCGCTAGAGTCGCGGCCCACCACTATGGTGCCGTCGGTTTCATCCAGCCCAATAATACTGTTGAAATAAGCGGTGGAGAACAGCATATAGGTGGACGAGGTGTCGGAGTTGAGGTGCAACAGTGCCAAGGCCGAGTCGGTGCCGATACCCACCCTATCGGAGCGGTTATATATCACGTTGCCCTTTCGGGTCCACAAGCTGTCGGCCGACGAGTGCAACGACTGCCAGTTTTGCCCATCGAAATAATAGAAGCAGCTAGAGTCCGTATCGTAAACCAATAGCGAGCGGGCCGGTTGTGGTATGGCCAGCCTGTTGGGCGTGTTCATTCGCGGAATGAGTATGCCGAGTTTTTCCGAGTACACGTCCAGCACGGCAGAAGCATCTGGATAGCTCGTGTTGATGCCCACATTTTGGGCGTATAAGGAGTGCCCCATGGCCATAATAGCAATAAAGGCAGTAAGTATGGTTTTTTTCATCGTTGTTTTCCCCTGTGGTCTCCATGCATGCGGTTCCCCAAAACCTAACTTGCAATATGGTATAAACCTGCGAACAATTCAATAGTTAAATGCACCATTATGATTATTTTTATCACCAAACATTTTTTTGCGGCACTTGCTGATGCTCTTTGGACCACATGCTGTAGTATGCCTCCAGCAAGATATGCTCGGCCATCACGTCGTCAAAACATTTTTTGATGTACTGGTAAAGACGTGTCCAAAGCTGCACATAAATGCGTATATAATATTTCATTTTATCGGGCCTCGCTTTCGGCAACTTGCGGTTTTTCAAGCGTTCGTCGGCAATGCTGCATATTTTCATAAGCTCCATCGGCACGGGCAGTGCCATGCCTTGCCGCGAGCTTATCAATAAATCTATGGCTAAATCGATGCTGGCTACAAGGTATCCGTACCCGAAGCCCTCCTGCTGTATTACATGGTTTTTGAGAATGTCCAAGTTAAGGCTCACGGCGTTGTGCCGGTGCCAAGAAGGGCATTGAATGTTGTAAGGCAGGGGCACGTTATCAAGGCTTATACCCTCTTGGCCCTTTGTACGGTTTTGGTTAGTGTGCCTTTGTTTTTCCATGATTGTAATGATTGTTTGCCGTTAGTTTTAACTCCTAAAGGAAGGTAGCTTCTTTTGGATGGTAGCAAAAGTATAGCCGTGCCGAGACTGGCACAAGGAAAAGGAAGGCACTATTTTATCAATAAATAATAGTCATTCCACTAACAACAATATTGATAATCAATTAATAGCGACTACTTAAAAACTTTAAAAATTCAATTTATGGCGTTGTGCGTTTGCAAAGGGAAAGCGGAACTAGGCAAACATTGCCACGGAAACCCTATTTTTACCAATAAATCCAACCTTGGGGCATGAACGGTATTTCGGCAGTGATTATCGCTTATAACGAAGAACAGCACATAGACCGCTGCCTGGCCTCGTTGCGCGGCGTGGTGGACGAGGTGGTGGTGTACGATTCGGGCAGCCGCGACGCTACCCAGTATATCTGCCGCGATTTCGGCGCACGGCTGGTTATCGGCCCGTGGGAAGGGTATAGCAATACCAAGAACAAGGCCAACCTGCTGGCCACGCACGAGTACATCCTCTCGCTGGATGCCGACGAGGCATTGAGCGATGAGCTGCGCGAGAGCATACTGAAAGTAAAACCGAACATGAGCGGGGCCTACGAGTTTAACCGCCTGAACAATTATTATGGCTCGTGGATACGGTACGGGGGCTTTTACCCCGACAAGAAAGTACGCCTCTTCCCCCGCCGCGAGGGCCACTGGGAGGGCCAGTACGTACACGAGGAAATGGTATTGGCACCCGGCACCGTAACGCACCACTTGGAAGGCGACCTGCTGCACTATACCTGTAAGGATATTATGGAGCATGTGGAGCGCATCAACAAATACAGCGAACTCGCGGCCCGCGAAATGCTGGCCGGAGAC
>CAYYZT010000133.1:0-2015 GCA_964476015.1 uncultured Chitinophaga sp. | reverse complement strand
CGGAGACCGCATACCGCGCCTGTGGAAGATTCTTTTTAGCCCGCCCGCCCGCTTTATCAAAGGTTTCTTTTTGAAAAAGGGCTTTTTGGATGGCATGCCGGGCTTTATCGTGAACATCCTTTCGGCCTACTCCGTGGCGTTGCGCTACGTTAAACTCTGGCTGCTAAAAAGCCAAAAAACCGCCCTGTAATGCACGTGCTGCACCTCAGCACGGCCATCACCTGGCGCGGGGGCGAACAGCAGATTGCCTACCTGTACCAAGGGCTGCAACAATTGGGCATCCAGCAAACCATCCTGTGTTCCTCGCAATCGGCCTTGCTAAGTTATTGCAACAAATACACCCTGCCCTGCCACGATGTGCCCAAAAGCGGCAGCATGAGCCTAGCCTACGCCCGCAAGATAAAAGAGCTGACCCGCACGGAGCATATCGACCTCATCCACATCCACGATTCGCACGCACACAACAACGCCATACTCGCCGCTACGCTGTTTGGGGTGAAAACGCCTATGATATTGCACCGCCGTGTGGATTTTGCGGTGAGCAACAACCTCTTTTCGCGCTACAAATACAACCACCCTGCCATCAAGCGCATCATCAGCGTGTCGAAAGCCACGCAGGCAGTGTTGGCACCCGCCATCAAAAACCACGGCAAACTGCGGGTAATACACAGCGGGGTGGACGTAAGCAAGGAGTATCCGAACCAAGGCAAGCTGCGCCAAGAACTGAACCTGCCCGCCGATGCACTGATTATCGGCAACGCCTCGGCACTGGCCGACCACAAGGACCCGGAGACTTTTCTACAAGTGGCGGAGGCGTTGAAAGAGCACCCACAGTTTTACTTTGTATGGATAGGTGGCGGCGAAATGGAGGGCCAAGTGCGCTCCGAAATATCCAAAAGAGGGTTGCAGGGGCGTGTTTCGCTGCTCGGCTTTAGAAACGATGTGAAAGACTTGATTGCCGGGTTTTCTGTTTTCCTGATGACCAGCAAAACCGAGGGGTTGGGCACCAGCATTTTGGATGCCTACTTAGCCAGCGTGCCCGTGGTGGCCACCGCCGCTGGCGGCATACCCGAACTGGTAGAACACGGCCAAACCGGCCTCTTGGCCCCCGTGGCCGATGCCGAGACCCTAGCCATGCATTTGCTGCATTTGGCATTGGACAAACCTTTCGCTGCCCGACTGGCCCACCAAGCCAAGGAAAAAGCCCACGGGTTTGATTACCACGTAATGGCCGGGAAAGTTTTGGAAACGTATAAAGAAGCATTGGGATAAGCATGGCCTCGTCTTTCCATATAGGCTTCGATGCCAAGCGGGCGTTCTTCAACCAAACGGGGCTGGGCAACTACAGCCGTAACCTGTTGGAGGCGTTGGCGCAATATTATCCGCAGCACCACTATCATTTATACTCGCCGAAAGTAGCCCGTAGGGGAATCGAACCCCTGTTGCAAAATCCTCCGTTTACTGTCCATCACCCTCAAGGAATTTTTAACAAGGCATTGCCCAGTCTATGGCGCAGTTGGGGTTTGGGCAGGCAACTGGCTGCCGACAATATACAACTGTTCCACGGCTTGAGCAACGAACTGCCGCTGGACATTGACCAACCCAATCTGCGCAGCATCGTTACCATCCACGACTTGATTTTCTTGGATTACCCCGAACTATATCCAGCAATCGACAGGGCCATCTACCGTTTCAAAAGCCAAAAGGCTTGCGAACTGGCCGATCACATCATCGCCATCAGCCAGCAAACCAAGGAGGCCGTCATCCGCCACTTCGGCATTGCCGAAAACAAGATAAGCGTGGTGTACCAAAGCTGCCACCCCGCATTTCTAGAAACTCCTACGGAAAATTTATTGGCAACCGTAAGGCAACAGTATCAGCTGCCGGAACGCTACCTGCTTTACGTAGGCGCCATTGCCGAGCGCAAGCAGACCCTGCAACTGGTGGAAGCTTTCGGCAAATTGAACGACCCTACCCTAAAGCTGGTGCTGGTGGGCCATGGAGGCACTTATAAA
>CAYYZT010000132.1:0-8557 GCA_964476015.1 uncultured Chitinophaga sp. | reverse complement strand
AGTGTTTCCGCCGCATGAAGCCGCCGCCGCCGCCTTTGCCGCCGCCGCCGCCGCCGCCGTTGGTGCCGTACGATGGCACGAAATAGCCGTTGGCATATGTATCGCTGCCCGGGGTCGAGCCTGCTACACCTGTTCCGCCATCGCCGCCTGCGCTACCGGAAAACCCGTTGTTGCCGTTTTGGCACGATCCGCTCACGCCGCTGTTGCCGGCACCGCCGCCGCCGCCGCCGGTAGCTCCGTTGCTGCTGGCATTGGTTCCGCTGCTGTTGCCGCCATTGCTGCCTGCGCCCCCGTCACCACCCGAGCCGGTATTGGTGCCGCTACATTGGCCCGCAGAGCCGCCGCCGCCGTTGCCGCCGCTGCCACCATTGCCCCCGGCACCGTTGGTGCCTTGTGCAACGCCACCTCCGTTAGGGCCGGTGGCACCTCCGCTTACGCTTGAGCCGCCCGAGCCGCCGCTGCCGCCTCCGCATGGGCTACAACCAGAATAACAATCGCAGCTACCGTTGTTGCCGGTGTTGCCTTGGTTGCCATTATTACCCGGCCGGCCCGCTGCCCCGGTGCTTCCGGCTGTGGCAGTACCTGAAGTAATGTTGCACCGGGCTATGGTCCAGCCGGTAGAGAAATCGCTTCCGTTATAGCCGATATAAACGCCGTAGTTGCTGGTGCCGTTTCCGTTGGTAGAGTTGCCGCTGGCGGCGTTGGTAACAATGGAAAGGTCTTGCAAAGTCCAGTTGTCGGCACCAAGGGAGCGGAAACCGATTACGTGGCGGGTGTTGTTGTCATATTGTGCCACCGCGGCGTTTGTAAAAGTTATGGTTGTTGTTGCCGCGCTGCTCTTGTTCCAGTTGTTTCCGCTTTGTACATATCCGCCTTCTATAATCACGTTGGATGGGATGTCCAGTATGCTACCTATGGTATAGCTGCCGCTAGCCATGCGGATATGCTTGCGGCTTGACGAGCCGCTGGCAATGCTGATAGCCGCGGGTAACGTTACCGGGGAATTTGAAGAACCTACCAAAGTATTGGTGGTAGAAGCGTTTACATACACAAAGTCGCAATCGGGCGCGCTAACGTTTACGCTACAGGTGGTAGTGGTTGAGTTGCACGGGCCGCCGTTGTCGTCGGTGGTAAGGGTTACGGTAAAAGAGCCGGCGGACGGGAAAGTTATATTGGTTGAAGATGCGTTAGGCGTGGCTATGGTGGGCCCTGCGGGGCTCACCGTCCAAGTGTATGATGCGTTGCCGATGGCACCTGCTGCCGGTGGCAGTGTAGCCGCAAAGTTTTGGGTAGACCCGAGGCTGATATTGTTGCCACAAGCACTGCTGATGATGGGGGGCGAGTAGGGAAAGTAGTTTACCCTTACGCAGTTGGATGTACTGGTTTTCGAGGAGAAATCGGCGGTACAGTTGCTGGTTATCAAACACCTGTACTGGCGTGCCCCTGCCGTTTGGGGCGGGGTATAGGTATTGTTGGTGGCACCGGAAATGTTGGTCCAGCCGCTAGATGCGCAACCGGCCTGTGGCAGGCCTGTATTGGTGTTTACCTGCCATTGGTAAAACCTTGCCGAGGCATCGGCCACTACTGTAAGCGTAGTGTTGTTGCCTATGCAGAGGTTTCTGTCGTTAGGAGACGGCTGGGAGGTGATGGCCGGGGCATTGGCCCATTCCCAACGTATACGGTATTCAACGGCCCAGTTGCTGTTGCAGCTATAAGTGGAATAGTTCCAGTTGCATATGGTGCCGGCCCTGAAGTTGATTGAGCTACTGGTTGACACGCAATAGGCTTCGTCGTCGTTCGAACAGCCGGTATTGTATTGGTCCGATGCGCCGCAGCCGTCATCTTCCCATGCCTCTAGCCTCACCCTTATCTGCGTGGCCGAGGTATTGCTTTCGCTACGGCAGAGGAAATCCGCCGGATCGTCCCACGCCGGGCCGTCCAGCCCGTTGTCGATGGAGCGAAGCACGCCATAGCCGGAAGAGAAACCATCGGTGTTGTCGTAAAACAGCACACGCCACCGTGGGTCGTCGGAGGTCCAAAAATCGGAATTTCCCCTGCCTGTATAGTAACGGGTAGTGTATATGGTATAATTTACGTTCTGGGCTATGGAAACGATTCCATAAGCCGTGAAGAATATGAGGAGTAAATACTTTTTCATGTGGCAATGGTTTCCGGGTTATTCAATGGCTTTTGTTCACTTTCTTACAAAAGACATCAATACTGGTTTTTCTTTTGATTCGGATGCAAGCACTAGCTTGTCGCTGCTGATATTTACAACTGTGTTTTCTTTGGTGGTTTTGCCGGCACCGTTGTCATATGCCAGTATAAGGGTTTGGCCGTTAACGGTGTATGTGCCGCTAAAGGTTACTTCGTCTTTTCTGTAAAACTTAAAGGAACTACCTGAAAACTCAAACCGCGTAACCCCACACGACAAGTCTTTCATCATATATTCCACCAGCGATATTTTCCGTTCTCGGTACTCTGATGCCGAACCCTTGCTGTTGCTTGATATTTGGGCGTTTTTGGACGGAGCGATCCATATCGAGTCTTTTGATTGGATGTCGCTCAAAAACCATGTGCCTTGCAGCAGTTTTGTATCAATTTGCTGTGCAAATGCCATCATTGGCATGGATAGCAATATTAGGATAAGGAGTTTTTTCATGGTTGCTTGGTGTTGCTTAGCGTTTTTGTAGGATAAGTATCATATATATGCTCGGTCCAAACAAAACCGATTTGGGTAAAAGGATTGCCGTATGCTGGATTGGTTAACAGGGTAGTATCGGTAAAATAATCCAAAAACTGTATGATTTCCCTTTTGTCATATTCGCTCAACTTGGTTACGTGCGGTGGCTCCCCGCCCTTGCGGTTGCGAAAGGCAAGCGTGCCGATATGGTCTTCGTAATGCTCCAGTACTTCGTATAGTGTTGCAAACCTGCCGTCGTGCATATACGGTCCGGTGTACTTGATGTTCACCAACGGAGGTATTTTCATGGGGCTAGAAGTATCGTTTACCATATTGAAGTCCATATGTATACCGGCGTACGATTTGGAAATGTGGCATGATGCGCACATTTCCGATAGGCGAAAGTATAGGCCGCGATAAGTTGGCTCGTGCAAGTTGGCTACTGCAAAATCGTGTTCGGATACGTCGGGCGGAGGCATGTTTAACACACTATCGGGCAGCATGATACCTGCCGTAACCAATGTGCGTAGGAATTGGGCCAAGGCCATGGAAACCTGTGTGAACGTAATTTGGTCGCTGCCGAAGGCTTGCCTGAAATATTTGGAATAATGGGGATGTTTTTTCAATTGGCCCACTAATTTGGCAGTATCTTGGCCCATTTCTTTGGGATGGGTAATGGGGGTATAGACAAGTTCTTCCAAGGTACTGGCCCTGCCATCCCAAAAAAATTCTTTTTGCCAGGCCAAGTTTACCAAACTCATGGTGTTGAACTCAAGCGTGTCGCCTTTAGCACCGATGGCTTTGGGCAGTCCATCGGTAAAACTATACTCTTGTTTGTGGCACGAGCCACAGCTATAAGTGCCGTTTCCGCTCAATAATGGATCATAGAAAAGCAATCTGCCCAAGGCAACACCTTCCACCGTTAATGGGTTGTTGGCAGGGGTGTTTAGCTGGCCAACATCCATTTCCGCAACAAGGTTGTACGGATGGGTGCTATCTTCAGGCTGGGTGTTATCTGCGTTCCATTGGGTCATGGAGAATAAGCACAATGGAGCAGCCATCACAACAATAACACCTATATAACGCCGTGTAATCATAGTAATGCCTGTTTTACAGAAAGCATTGTTCTTTCTTTAAGTTGCATTGTGTTTAATCCTAACTGGTTTCCCCAAGCAACTACTGTCCAAATATCGCAATTTTTAAGCAGTTTTTTGGGTATGACAATCATCTTCGCAAAGCTTAATGGTATGTTAAACATTGGGAAGGCTTCAATGGGTTTCTTTGCCCGTGCTTGATTTTATACGTGAATATAACCCTTTAGTTTTCAATTTTTTAACACGAAAATCAAATAGTTGTGTCCGTTGCATGTACCGTGTATGCCGCATGGGTGTTTTATGGCTGTACACTACATGGTTAAATATGGTATTTTGAAAAATGCATTTGGGCGCAGATGTACTTGATTGAGATAAAATACCGATTTTTACCCTAAAAATACCCAATATGCGCATATTGTTTTCTGTTTTGTTGGTGGCGATGTTTTTGGTTTCATGCGACAAAGAGGGGGATGACGGAAACCCCAAAGGGCTGCCTCCCATCACCGATACCACTTCCGTGCCCGGCTATGGCATTTTGGAGGATTTTGCAGGAACGTGGAACGGCCCCGTTACATCCAGCACGCCGTTGGGCAGCTACCCCGAATGGATAGTGGATTTCAGGCCCGTTTCGGCGGCACAGCTTTCCAGCAAGGCCGAATTGGATACCTTGAACAACATTTTTATGGGCTTTTTCATCGTTAAGGATAAGGACCGATATGTAATGGCCTTCCGCAATGGAGGGGGCTTTGCCGGATTACAGCGGATTTCATACGCCCGATGCGATAGTAGCCACAGCAACGGTTTGGAGCGGTACTACCGTTTCTCCGACTTTAAGGCGGGCACCAACCGGGTTTATGCGGAGTTCCGCTTTCGCAACGACAGTGTTTATATGCAGTCGTTTACCAATAAATACAATAGCCTTACCGCCCCGGTGCCGCACATGCAATGGACTGCCAAGCGGGTGGATACCACGGCCGTACAAGCTTCCAAGCAACATTTCGACTTCCCTAAAAAGCAGCAGGTAAAAGACTTTTCCACTGCTTTCGACAACCTTACCGAAGCCGTTTTCTATGGCACGGGCAGCGACCCTTACCCACAGGCCGAACATCCTTATCTGGGCAAAACCACGGTACAGTGCTCTTTGGCCAGCAGTGTAACTGTCCAGCCCAATGCCAAGGTCATCCTTATCATTACCACCCAGCCGTTGTTCAACGGGTTTTCCTATATCCCGGCCAACCTCAAGTACCGCTCGCGCTACGTATTGCTCAGTGGGGCGGGGGGCAGCACGTACGAATTTAACATGATGCACCCGGGCAGCTATTACCTCAACGCTATTTACGACAGCAACGGCGACCTTGCCCCGCAACCCGGCGAATACCTGCAATATCCTTTCGACAAGCCGTTTTCCCTCTCTGCGGAAGGCACCCAAACGGTAGCCACTCAAATAGGATTTCAAATACCTTAATATCGGTATTGGTTTTAGCAAAGGTATGTGATATATAAATGCGTGCAGGCCGCGAACAATCGGTCGGTTGGAGCGTAGTATTCAATGCACCACTTACTAAAAACATGCCTATTGTTGCCGTGAATAAAAGGGACCGATACGGGAGGGTGTGGCATTTACTGTCGGAACTGGGTATCAAAACCGATACCGAGGCCAGGATGAAAAAGAAAATCCTGCTATCCAACCGATTGAGTATTGTTACGTTCCTTATCGCTGCCCTAAGTACTTTTATTTTTGCCCTTTCGCATGCCAATACCCAGGTAACTTATTTGGTGGCCTCTATGATGGCGGTACCGTTGGCGGCCTTGGGCCTCAACCATTTGGGCTATACTAGGTACAGCCGCTTGGTATTCGGTATTTCCATGCCGTTGATGGTGTTACTCATTATTGTAATGCTGAAGGTTTACGGCACTTCGGCCACTTTTGTGGTTAGCGAATACCATTTCTACACGCCCCGCTATTACTTGGTGGCGGTTTGCCTGTTGCCGCTGTTCCTTATCGACATCAAGGAGCGTTTCCTGTTTTATCTGGCCTTGGCAGTAAACGTTGTAAGCTTGCTGCTGTTCGATTTTGCGCACGATGTTTGCGGCGTGGGCCATGCCCAGTTCGGTTTCGAGTTTCACCAATACTACCAAGCCACCGTAATGCCCGTGGTGCTGTTGTTTTTTATGTACGGCAGCATTTCTTTCTACCAAACGGAAAACAGCAAACACGAGGCGCATATTATGGACCTGCTGAACAAGGTGCGCCACCACAACGACCAGTTTACGCAAGAACTGCAACTGGCCAAAAGGGTGATAGAGCGGCTGATACCCGAACAACTGCCAAAAGTGGAAGGACTGGAAATGGCGGCTTTTATGCAGCCCTCGAAAGAGGTGGGCGGCGATTATTACAACATTAGGCAGGTGGATAGCCACCGATACCTGATGATAGTGGCCGATGTGGCCGGAAAGGGTCTGCCCGCATCTATAATGGTTTCTACCTTGCACTCTTATTTGGAGACACACCTAAACAATACCGTAAGCTTTAGCCTCGATGATTTTGTAACGCGCCTAAACGGGGTGCTGTGCCGCATTATGGAAGACGGCAAGTTTATTACCGCTTGGGTAGGCGTGTACGACCAAAAGAGCGGCCAGTTGGAAAGCGTGAATTGCGGCCACCCGCCGCCCGTGGTATTGGGCATGCACAATAACGAGCTATACGCGCTATCAAAAGGCGGTACCATTTTGGGCTTTTTCGAAGACCATTATCTTTTCGAGACGGAAACCGCCCAACTGAAACCCGGCGATATGCTGGTGGCCTATACCGACGGCGTATCGGAAAATGCCAACGAGCAAGGCGAACTGTACGAAGAACGCTGCCTGACGGATTTTTTGGAACGCCATAAGCACATGGAACCCAACAGCATGTTGCGCCATTTGCAGTTGGATTTGCGCCGATTTATGAAACACGAGCGGTATGACGACGACCTTACCTGCTTGGTGCTAAAATGCAGGCGTGTAGGGTAATGGGTGAATTGCAGAAGTTCTAGAACGCCCACAAACCATTCCGTTTACTGCTGTTTTCTGCCATTACGCTATATCTTCGGCCCCAAAATCCGTACCTTTGGCATGATTGATATTTGGTACTCACTATTTGATACTAGCGCATGAGTTGGATTATTCTTATCATTGCCGGCTTGTTTGAGACCGGCTTCGCTACTTGCCTCGGTAAGGCGAACGAAAGTACGGGAGCCGCTGCCGCTTGGTGGATGGCAGGTTTTTTGGCGTGTCTTTCCATCAGTATGTACTTGCTTTACCGGGCTACCCAAACCTTGCCCATAGGTACGGCCTATGCCGTGTGGACGGGCATCGGGGCTGTAGGCACGGTAATCATGGGCATCCTCTTTTTTAAAGAGCCTGCCACGTTTTGGCGGTTGTTTTTCGTTGGCACCCTTGTTGGTTCCATCGTGGGGCTCAAGTTTGTATCTGCACACTAGCCTATATTAAGCCACTGAAGTGTTTCGCATAAAATCCGTGCCTTCTCCGTACACTCCGTTATCAATAAACAGGAGATACCTTGGTGTACTTGGTGCAATTTCTTTGTCTACTTAGTGTTTAAACCTCACCCTACAGTAGCTTCAATCAAGTCATTTAAACACAAAGAACACTAAGAAAAAACACTAAGGCCACGAAAAAAGCTAGCGTACTTAGTGTCTTCACTGTGCCATTCGTGTTTAAACCTCACCTACGTAGCTAAAACGCCAGATAGAAATCTTTGGTGAGGGCTTTGTATGCATCGGTATATTGCAAAGGGGCCGTTTCTATGGCCAGATGGGATATGGCGGGCTGCGCAGGCTGTTGGGTAAACTCCATAAGCACCCGCTTTGTTTCGCCTGTTATAGTCCCTTTTACATAACAGCATCGGGCTACATGAAGGTGCGCCGTTGTAGCTACCTGTACTGCCGCAGCTTCCATGTCGGCGGGCAGCACCATAGCCAGCTTGCCGTTTTCGGCAAGCCATCGTGCGGCAAAGCCCATCAAATCAGTCAAAGGCAAAGTATCGTTATGGCGGGCTAGGTTGCGGCTGGCTAGGGGCGTTTTGTAGGCATTGTCAAAATAAGGCGGGTTGCTAATGATAAGGTCATAGGGCGAAGCAGGCTCAAAATGCTGCAAAGCCACGGCATGCGCCAGCAAACGCTCGGCCCACGGCGAGGCGGTAAAGTTTTCTTCGGCCTGTTTAGCTGCTTCGTTATCTATTTCCAGCCCTTCTATCAACCCCACCCCGCGCTGTGCCAGCATCAGGGCTATTACGCCGCTGCCCGTGCCCACGTCCAACGCCCGGTTTGCCCCCGTTACATCCGCCCATGCTCCCAGCAACACCCCATCGGTATTCACCCGCATGGCGCAACGGTCGTGCCGCACTTGGAACAGCTTGAAGCGGAAGGGTTTCATTGGTTTGGTTAATCGGTTGATTGGTATATCGGTTAATCCGTGGAGCGGTTATTAGTAATTGAATACACCGTTTAGGGAAGTATTAGTGGCTATGGCATATATGCAGTTTACATTGACGATGTTGAGCGAACTAGTTATAATCTATACACACTAATCAACCGATGAACAGATTAACCAATCAACCAACCGACAACCGACACCAGAACTCCCAAATCACGATGCCCGCGCTCACGGAGATGTTGAGCGAGTGCTTGGTGCCGAACTGGGGTATCTCGATAACGCCGTCCACCAGTTCCATCACTTCGTCGTCCACACCGTTTACCTCGTTGCCGAATACTACGGC
>CAYYZT010000131.1:1392-8577 GCA_964476015.1 uncultured Chitinophaga sp. | reverse complement strand
TTTGCAGCGTGTCGCGCCGCCCGCCCGTGTTGCCGTAGTTGTCAAAATCGGTAAAGGTGTACAGGTACTCGTAGCCGTTTATCCAGCTAAAAAGGTTCTTGCCTTTAGGGCCGTTCCACTCCACATACGTGCGCGCGCCGAGTGTATGCTCCCGCCGGGTCTCGTAGTTGGTGATGAACGGGTTTTTGAAATCCGTATAGCTGCCCCATGCGCTCACCACATGGCGAAGACCTTTTCTAATATCCCACTGGTGTATGAGCCCGTGGTAGGTGGTGGTGTTGTATATGCCCGCATGTTGGCGCGTGGCGCCGGGCAACGTGGCCGTGGGGGCGCGTGCCGCCGTTGGGTCGTGCTGCATCTGTGCCTCGGTAAGGCCGCCGGGCGTTTCGTAATGGAGGTTTGCAAACAGATGATATAGCTTAAGGTGTACCTTGGGGCGGTACTTCCATTGCTGTATGGCCTGCACCAAGTGCCGCTGCATCTGGCTGTTGCGGCGGTACCCGTCGGCACGGTGGTAGCTTTGGTTTAGCTGTAGGGAGTAGTTGCCCCATGTTTTTTTAAAGCTTACTGCTTCCCTCGCCAAGCCGAACGAGCCACCCTCCAGTTGCACCGTAAGGCCGCTATCGCTAGCGTTGCGGACGGGGTACACCACCACCACGCCGCCGGAGTTGGCCCCGAAACTGCTGGCATCGGGCCCTTTGATAACGTCGAGCCGCGTTACAGCCGAAAAATCGAGCAGGTTGAAATACGTATTGCCGCTGGCATCGGTAAAGGGCAACTCGCCCATCAGGTAAAACTTCACGTTGCGGATGCCGAACGGCGAGCGCAGCAAGCTGCCCCTGATGCTGAGGCGGTAGCTGCCCGGCGACCGCTCTTCCATCCGCACGCCGGGCACTTGGTTGAGCACCGACACCAGCGACGTGGCAATGGGCTGCGCCTGCAACTGCCCCGCCCCGACAACGTCGATGGAGTTGGTGGCCGCATCCAGCGGCTGCGGCACGGCGTAGGCATTCACCTCCACGGGCGGCAGTGTATCGCCCGCCACGGGCACGGTGTCTTGCTGGGCGAAAAGCGAAAAGGGCAACAAACACAACAACAGCATCCTCCACATAGGGATGGTAAGATACGGGTTTTTGGGAGGGGATTGGGGGCGTGGCTGCTTCTCTAATGCGGAAGTTGTCCCCGTAGCTGGAACTTGGTTCATATCTGGCGCAAGCATTCTTTAGCTTTATGCTATGAGCACCAAATACAAGTTCGGCGACCAGCACAAAGCCTATTTTGTGAGCTTTGCCACCGTCAACTGGATAGACCTCGCAACGAATACCACCAGGTAATGGTGGACGGCATCAAGTACTGCCAAAAAGAAAAAGGGCTGGTGGTATATGCTTGGTGCATTATGACCAATCATGTGCATCTCATCATTGCCACCCAAGGCCGGCCGATGGAAGCCATCATGCGCGGCCTGAGGCGGCACACCTCCGTAAAACTGCGCGAAGCCATTGCAGGACACCCCGGCGAGAGCCGTAAGGAGTGGATAATGTGGATGATGGAACGGGCCGAAAAGCGGAACTCCAACAACAACGAATGGCAGTTCTGGCGGCAGGATAACCACCCTATAGAGCTGTGTCATCCCGATATGTGGAAACAAAAGATGGACTACATACACTACAACCCTGTGGTAGCTGGCTTTGTAGCAAAGCCGGAGGACTATCTTTGGAGCAGCGCATATGACTACGGCGGCGGCAACGGTATGCTGGAAGTGGAGATGGTGGGGGTGTTGTAGCTATTTCAACGCAAGCAAATGCTTGCCACATGGTGAGGCACAAGTAAATACTTGCGCCAGATACGGGGAGGCGTATATTCGAGCACTTGGGATACGAAGTGGTAAAGCTGGACCGCGTGATGTATGCCGGCCTCACCAAAAAAGACCTTCCCCGTGGCCGTTGGAGGCATCTAGAGCCGCAGGAAGTGATTATGCTGAAGCATTTTAAAGGGTAAACCGGACCATAGGCCGTGGTTTGGCGAGAGAATATTAAGAGACCGCTCAATTTGGGCGGTCTTTTTTCGTTTATTAGTTTAGTTTTAAACCTATGCTCAACCACGCTTGGCTTTTGTGGATTGTTTTTCTGCTCATGGGCCTGCCCACCATGGCGCAGCGGGTGTTTTTGGAAGAGGAGATGCAAAAATACAACCTGCTGATAAGCATACAGGAGCATCTGGATTCGCTAAGGAAAAGCTACGGGGAGCAATTGGAGATAAAAGCGGTGGTTTGGCAAAAAAATTATGATACCGATTCCATAGTGTTTCAATACTCCAAAACCGGGACAATAGCCTCTGCTGCTTGGCACAGCGAGGGGGAAGGGAAACAATACCCAAATGGCCAATGCCTTTGCTCCTATAATACCACTGGCAGACTATCGAAAATAGCATGTTCGGGTTCGATGGCAAGAACCCACGCCACCTATACCATCAGTTATGGCAAAAACGACTCGGTGTCCGAAGTACTCAACATCAATACTTTGGATAATAGCAGGGATACGTTTAGATACGTGTACCGATACCAGGGCCATTTGTTAAAGGAAAAGCTTTTCCAAGGGCGGCTGGCGGGCCAATGGGGCGATCGAAACCGATATTTTTATGAATACGACAGCTCGGGGCGGAAAACCGTTGAGGGATTTCAAAGCACGGCTAGTTACGGCACAATGGATTTTGTAACTATACCACAATATCATGAATACGATAGTGTGGGCCGCTTGGCATTTACGTTTCCCAAACCCCACCAAGACTCCGTGACGAAAGTGGTTTACGAATACCGCTATCACGAGGGAAAGTTGGCAAGCGAGATTCATTGGTCGGTAGACGATACCACTAAAAAAGGCCTGTCTACGCTGTATTGGTACCACCCCGTTCATGGCAAAATCCAAGAAATAATTTCGGGTATTAACTGGGAAGGATATTGGCAACCTACCGAAAGGCTTATCTACCAATATTACCCTAATGGGTTGTTGCAAGAATACCAAGAGCTATTGAAATGGCCTGATGCCACGGTTTGGGACCATGTGCAGGAAAGGAGGAAGTATTATTACAATCTAACCAAATAGCCCCTTTAGCACTTTTCATATACCACTGCCGCACCTTGCCCCACGCCGATGCACATGGCGGCAAGGCCATAGCGGGTGCCGCGCTTGTGCATTTCGTGGAGGAGTGTGGCGGAGATGCGCGAGCCGGAACAACCCAGCGGATGGCCGAGGGCAATGGCACCACCGTTCACGTTCACTAGGTTGGGGTCTAGGCCCAAATCCTTTATGCAGGCAAGGGATTGGGAGGCAAACGCCTCGTTAAGCTCCACCAAACCAATGTCGTTAATGTTAATGCCAGCACGCTTTATGGCCTTTTGGCTAGCGGGTATCGGCCCCACACCCATTATGGATGGGTGTACGCCTGCTACGGCCACTGCCGCCACGCGGGCCAAGGGCGTAAGGTTGAAGCGTTTCAACGTGTCCTCGCCCACTACCAGCAAAGCCGCCGCGCCGTCGTTAAGGCCGGATGAGTTGCCAGCCGTTACGGTACCGTCTTTTTTGAAAGCGGGTTTCAGGGCGGCCAGTTGCTCCAAGGTGCTCAGGCGTGGGTGCTCGTCTTTGTTTACTATCAGGGGCTCACCTTTGCGTTGCGAGATGGATACGGGGGCCATCTCCTCCTTGAATTTGTTGGCTTCGTGGGCGGCTTGGTATTTCAACTGGCTTTGGCGGGCAAACTCGTCTTGCGCCTCGCGGCTGATGTTCCATTGCTCCGCCACGTTTTCGGCCGTTTCGCCCATACTGTAAGGATGATATAGGGCCGAAAGGGCACTGTTCACAAACCGCCAGCCCAATGTGGTATCAAATGTTTCGGGCAACCTGCCGAAAGCCGAATCGCTCTTGGCCATTACGAAAGGGGCGCGGCTCATGCTTTCCACGCCGCCTGCTATATAGGCATCGCCATCGCCGTGGGCAATGGCACGGGTAGCATCCATAATGGATTGCAATCCCGATGCGCAGAGGCGGTTTACCGTTACGCCGCCCACTTCAATAGGCAACCCCGCAAGCAACAATGCCATACGGGCCACGTTGCGGTTGTCTTCCCCGGCTTGGTTGGCCGCGCCTAGAATAACGTCTTCCAATGTTTTGGGGTCGAAGTTAGGGTTCCGCTCCAGCAAGGCACGGATGGCGTGTGCGGCCAAGTCGTCGGGCCGAACCCCGCTAAGGGCTCCGGCATATTTGCCAATGGGGGTTCTTACGGCATCAACTATATAAACGGCGGTAGTGGACATGGTGCGGGGGTTGAACGATAACAAAAATAGGCTTTAACCCTATATTTTGCCTGAAGGTTTAGTTACTTTGTAGCATTGTTCCCTAAGAAAACTATGTGCTGCCATGATACAACGTGTACAATCCATTTATTTGTTCCTTGCTTTAATCGTGTTGGGAGTTGTGTTTTCCCGTCTGCCGATTGCCATGTGGACCTCCGCGGCCACTCAAAATAGTGGCCCCGTAAACGAAACTTTGCACGTGGCCGAAGAAATCCTTATCGGCCTTTCGGCCTTTATTACTTTTGCCGCCATTTTTCTGTATGCTAACCGCAAACGGCAAATGCTGGTGGTGAAAGTGGCCATGGCTTTGACTTTTACTGCCTTGACTGTTTTTGCCATCGATTATGTAAGGGCGAACGGCCTCAAGATGGAAGATGCTACCGTTTCGTTTGATTTGGCGGGCATACTGGCCGTAGTGGCACTTATTTTGCAATGGTTGGGGCACCGCGGCATTGCCAAAGACGAGAAACTGGTGCGCGAGGCGGACCGGCTGCGATAACCCAAAACCGAATAGTATGCGCCTGACCGTAGGATTATTGTGTGGCTTAATGTTGATGCTGGCTTCGTGTACCAAGAACCTTACCGAGCAGGAGCCTTCCTGCAACGATGGCATCCAAAACCAAAACGAAACCAGTATTGACTGTGGCGGCGTGTGCCCGAGTGCCTGCCCCACCTGTACCGACGGCATACGCAACCAAGGCGAGGCCAGCGTGGATTGCGGCGGCCCTTGCCCCGCATGTGCCAGCATCCAATGCACCACGTGCATATCCAGCGTGCAGGGCGGCAACAGCATTACTTATTGCGAAGACGACTTCAACAGCCAAGAAGCTTACGACATGGCCGTGAACAATGCCATTGCCAACGGCTGGTTCTGCAACTAGTTTCAGCCCCTACGTACCTGCCATACAACCGATGCCCTAGTTATCGCATCTAGGAAGTATCTTAATGATTTCTTAATTTTGCATCTTCTGCCAATAGATACTTTGGAATGAAAACCCTGCTGATGGGGCTTGGTGTGTGCTTGCTGCTGTGGGCATCGTGTACCAAAAACCCAGATTTACCGACCGAGAAAGAAGTGTTTAAGCAGAGATTGCTTCAAGCCAACAATGCCTTTAGTATAAAGGTGTTGCAACAATCGCATTTTGCGAACGACTCCACCAACACGGTTTTTTCACCTTTTTCCGTAAGTACTGCCTTGAGCTTTGTGGCCAATGGTGCAGAGGGCACTACCCGCGAGGCCATGCTCTCCACCTTGGAGATGGGCGGCCTCAGCCTTTCGGACGTGAACCAGACCATGAACGAGCTGGTGCACGAGATGGCCACCTTGGACCCCGCCGTGCAGGTTAAATTTGCCAACAGCCTTTGGTATAGCAATGGTTTGGCTATCAAAACCCCGTTCGACCAAATAAACCAACTGTACTACCAGCTTACGTTGCAGCCACTGAATTTTGCGGATAACTCTGCCCCAGAAACCATAAACAACTGGGTGTGGGATGCTACCAGCGGCAATGTGCAGCAAATAGTGAGCGCAATGCCCGCTGCGCAGGGCCTGTATGCCGTGAGCAGCCTGTGGTTTGATGCACGGTTCAAACAGGCTTTTGACAATGCGCTCACTACCCAACAGCCCTTTTATGTGGGCTACGGCCAAACCGTACCCGTGCAGATGATGAGCGGCCGTGGCATGCAGTATGGCTATTATGCCGACAATTATGTAAAGATTGCCGACCTGCCCTATGAAAACAGTGCCTATTCGCTAACCATTGCAATGCCTGCGGATGCGAACAGCTTGAACCAATTGATTGCCGAACTATCTTCCTCGCGCTGGGATACTTGGATGAACGGTTTGAGCTACCATGCTTCACCCAACCTGTTCCTGCCCAAGTTTTCGGTAGGGTTCAGCGGCGATTTGAAATCCATGTTGGGTACGCTGGGCATGGGCAATGCTTTTGCTGATGGAGCCAACTTCAGCAATATTGCAGATGCCGCGTTGAGTATCTCCGACGTGAGGCATAAAACCTCGCTAACAGTATTGGAGGCAGGTGCCATTGCCCCCAATACTACGGGTACCGCTACTACTACCTTCACCGTAAACAAACCTTTTATTGTTGCCGTAAGGGAAACCAATTCGGGGCGCATCTTGATGATAGGTAAGGTGATGAACCCGAACGGATAACCGTTCCCTACCCGTGGCTATCTCGCTCCAATGCCAAAAGGGCTAGGTTTAAAAGGGATATATATTGATGCCCAGCCAAAACACTATTTGGAAAAACCCGCGCGAAACCAAGTTGGCCAGCACGCTTACGCCCAGTGCCTTTAGCGGCTTTACTACCCAAAAAAAGTAGATGCACATTGCCTCAAGCGCAACAATAACGGCCAACACGGGGGCAAAATGCCATCCTTGCTTGGAAACCAGATAAAGCCCCACAAAAAACGTAACCGCGTTTACCAATGCGGAAAACTGTAAGCAAGGCACCCATTCTTTCTTAAAGAAAAAGAGCAACATCCCGTATTCTAACAAGATGATGAGGAGTAGGTTGAAAAACAGTACTTCCACGGGGTAGGGATGCTTTGGCCTGCCGTAAAAATAAACGAATATTATCGCATGCCGAACCATGGGCCGTTCTCCAACTCGGCCAAGAAGAGCTTCTTGTCGTTGGCATCCATTATTTGGTCGGCGGCTTTTAGGGCCAAAACATAGTATTGGTCAAACTCCAACCGGTTGCCGTTTATGGCATTTGCGCGGGCCATGGCTTCCAAGGCAAACGCCAAATCAAAATCGCCGAGGCGCTGTTCTTGGGTAATTTCGAAACAACGGCGGGCATAGTGCAGCGCTTGGG
>CAYYZT010000131.1:0-1382 GCA_964476015.1 uncultured Chitinophaga sp. | reverse complement strand
TTTGTCTCCCACCACTACATATACCCGGGTAAGCTGCCACTGGCTGCGTTGCAAATGTTCGGGTTGCCCCACTTGCGACCAGTGGAAGGCCGCTGCATGGGCGGTATGTATCATCAACTCGTCGTGCAGGCGGTCGCGTTCCGGGCGATCCAGCATATCCCATACCAGATTGTACAATTCTGTTGCAAAATGCTGGTGCGCCTCGGCCACGTCCAACTCCCCGGGCTCTATTTCATGATTCATGGCGCAAAGATAACGCTATTAAATACTTACGACTGAAAATAAATGCGCTTTTCGCAACGATTTAATCAACAGTTTAAAAATGCTCTTCAACATTCAAAGGCTATCCCCTTTGGTATATAGGCAGCACCACTTTAAAGATGGCACCCTTGCCCTCGGGGCTGGTGGCAGTAATAGTGCCGCCATGGTTGGTAGCTATCTTGCGGCACAGTGCCAAGCCGATGCCAGTGCCTTGGAAATCTTCTTTGCTAACCAAGCGTTTGAAAATTTGGAACATCTTTTCGCTGTATTGCTCGTCGAAGCCGATGCCGTTGTCTTCAACCAAAATCTCTAGCTTGCCATTTTGTACATCCCCGTCTATTTGGATGAGCGGGGCCACATCGTTGTGGCTATATTTCAGGGCGTTGCTTATCAGGTTTTGAAACAGTTGGTACAACTGTACCGGGTCGCCCTCAATCTCCCTAAGCCCGCGTATGTTGATGATAGCTTCTTTTTCCTGTATCACTATCTCCAAATCGGACAGTACATCGGCCAGCACTTTGTTCAAATCTACCAATTGTAGCGTTTCGGTGCCACTGGCAAGATTGCTGTAATCAAATACGGCCTCTATCATATCATGCATGCGGTATGCCGAGTTGCTTATTTTGCCCAGCCCTTCGCGCACCTTTTCGTCCATGCCGCTGCCGTAGCGGGTAATGAGCATGTTGCTGAAGGTTAATATCTTGCGCAGGGGCTCCTTGAGGTCGTGCGAGGCCAGCCAGGCATATTGGTCCAGTTCGTGGTTGGCCTTTTCCAGGTTGCTGCGCTGCTCGCTCAGTTCCAGTTCGGTTTTCTTCTGTTGGTCGATATCCCTGATAAACGAGATAAACACATCGTTGCCCTGCTGCCACGAGCGGGAAGAGGTAAGTGCCACGTAAAACTCCCGTTTGTTACGGTCGTGCATTACCATTTCTATGGTAACGCCCAGCATATCCCACTCCCCGGTATCCAAAAACTGCTGGGTAGAGTCTTCATATTGCCCTTGGTGCCTACGGGGCACCAGCAAGTCCATAAACGTTTTGCCCAGTACCTCTCCGGCTTTCCAGCCAAATATTTGCTCTGCCTTGAGGTTCCAGAAGATGATTTTCATGGCCCTGTTTACC
>CAYYZT010000130.1:6625-8603 GCA_964476015.1 uncultured Chitinophaga sp. | reverse complement strand
AACGCTTGCGATGAAAAGGGTGTAGCCGTGCCGCACATCTTCACCGAGTTTGGCAGCTTTACCGTTGGCGAGAGCGGTGCCATGCTTTTCAGCGTATTGGGCGAAAAACGCCAGAACGATATTGAGGACTGGTACATGATTGACGGTAGCCTGATGACCACCCTGCCCGATATTTGGGGCATCGACCAACGGTTTATACTGCTACCGCTCAACAAATGGGAAAAGGAATACCAAAAGGTGAACATCGGCGGGCTGAGCTGCGACATTGGCGACTACTATAACAGCGAAACGCACAAGCACCAAGTGTTTATGCCCGTGGTTGATGATGACGAGCCGCTGTACATGGGCTTCTTCCACACCGGGGCGTACCAAGAGAGCATTAGCGGGTATGGCGGCACCAAGCACTGCTTGATACCTGCCCCTAAACTGTTGCTACTGAACCGCGACGAAAACGGCAACCTTACCAAACAGCTATTCGCCCAAGAGCAAGACCCTGATGCCATGTTGAAGATTCTAGGCTACTGATTTACAATAGACTAATAAAGAATAATTTAAGATATTGACAACGGGCTGCCCACACAAGGTAGCCCGTTGTCAATTTAGCCTTTTATTAATATTTATAAAGACATCGTTCTGCATTATTAAAACTTGTAATTTTGGCTTGCAAACACGTTGTATGAAGAAGATATGCCTAGCAATGCTTAGCAACCTATGCCCAACCCGGGCCGCAGGCCAACAAACCTTGGTTTTCGCTGGGCAGCTACTGCCCAAGGGCGTTTGCTTCTACCGCATTAGTGGTAAAGCAGTAGAATAAATAACCACCATAGCAATCAATTATTAAAACATTACCATGAAGCTATACTTACTCTCTCTATTGGCCCTTGCAACTGCCATACAGCTCTCGGCACAGCAAAAAGTCCTCAACTCCAGGCTTATCGCCATCAACAACGAAAGATACTCGTCCGGCGCGTGGAACGAACAAGATTCTACTTACATAACCTATAGCGGCACCCGTGGCGGCGGAATGGACGACATCCTAGAATCCAACTATGATGTACTGCAATCATGGAACTGGATAAGTGGTATCCTCAGCAACTATCAGCTACTGGAAAGCACTTTCGATGCCAACAACAACAGGCTGCAAACCGTTACCAAACATTGGGTTGCGTCCGCTTGGAGAAACGTTTCGCGCATTACCTTTACCTACAATGCCCAAGGCCAAGCCACTAGCTCCATCAACGAAACTTGGGACAACAATGCTTGGAAGGGCGTCACCCGCTATACCTATACCCGCGATGCAAACGGCAACATTACGGTAAGTCAGCGCGACGATTGGGCGGGCAGCTCTTGGGCTGGCTACGAGAAAATAACCTACACCTACAACTCGGCCGGCAAACAGCTTGAAGGTACGCAGCAATTTTTTATCAGCGGGGCTTGGAAAAACGATACCAGGTATAGCTTTGCTTACGATGCAAGCAATAACCTTGAGTTGTCTTTAACGGAACACTGGAATACCGCCAACAGCGCATGGGAACCCAACTTCCGCGCTCTATATACCTACAACGCTGCCCATAAAATGCTCACCCAAATACAAGAGTTATATAGTGGGGGTGCTTGGACAGTTGCTAACCGTACCACCAACACGTACAATGCCCAAAATATCCGTACCGAGAACGTTTATGAAACATACTCTAGCGGTGCGTGGCAAAACTCTGAGAGGTACACCTATACCCCCAACAGCATAGGTGCCATAACCGAAGAAATGCGCTACAACTGGAATAGCGGCAACTGGGTGCAAAGCTTGCGCTACACCCGTACTTTCGATGGGTCGGGCAACAATCTTACCGAAATATTGAGCTATTACAACAGCGGCAGCAGCACTTGGCGCGATGAGTACAGCTACGTGCGCACCTACAACTCCTTCAACCAAGAGCTTACCGCCCACCACCAAGAAAACTTCGGCAGCGGCTTGCAGGAT
>CAYYZT010000130.1:0-6615 GCA_964476015.1 uncultured Chitinophaga sp. | reverse complement strand
CGAAACCTACGAAGACGGCACCAGCGGCATCGGCCAAATTCCTACCCTATCATCAAAAGTTTTCCCGAACCCCTTTTCTATCAACGTAGCCCTTGAAGTAGCAGCCACCCAATCCGGCGAGCATACCTTCGAGGTGTACAACTTGGCCGGGCAACAGGTACATCTCGAAACCCGCTATTGGACGGCAGGCGTGCAAACGCTTGTTTTCGATGGGCAAGATTTACCCAAAGGCGTATATTTCTACAAAATCAACAGTGCCAGCGGTGTAGCCAGCGGCAAGCTGGTGAAACAGTAACATCCATTGCCTAAAACCTTTTGTATGCCACCGTGCTAAACACGGTGGCTTTTATTTTTCAAAAGCCATATAACAACGGCTATTTGCCTATATTGTGAAAAAAATACCTACCATGAAAAAAATGTTTACCCTAACCGTAGCTGCCTCCATTCTTTCTTTGGGAGCGGTAGCACAAGCCCCGCTTAAAATGCCTAGCGCGGCTGATTATGTACAGCACGTGCAAAAGAAGAAAACGCCTATCGCCGACAAAAGTATCATGGTGATGAACTCAAGATTGATTGCTTATCGATATGACGACTATGATAACAACGACTGGGTTTCGTCCGATTCTTCGCACCTAACTTATACCGGCACCCGTGGCGGCGAATACTACAACCCCTATGGTTATGATTTCGATACCGAAACCGGCTATACTTGGAACGGGAGCGCGTGGGAAAATAATATCCTCTCCGAAAAAACATACGATGCCAATAACAGGATGTTGAGCTTTACCTACCAGTTTTGGGACGGTACGGCTTGGGAAGGCAACGATAGGGATTTTTATACCTATGATGCCAACGGCCGCGTGGCCACCTATATAGCCGAGCACTGGGATTTCGGCAACGGCAATTGGGTGCCTTCCATCAAACACATCTATACCTACGATGCCAACGGCAACATGCTGGTTGACGAGGAACAGCAATGGAACACCGGCAGCAGCACTTGGAGGCCATACATGAAAAGAATAACAACCTATAACGCTAGCAGCCAACTGATTACCGAGCTGGATCAAGAATATGCGGGGGGTTATTTCGACCGTTTTAGAACTACTTTCACATACGCCACCAGCGGCATTTTGGAAGCCGTGCTTTTTGAGGAATACAATACCCTGTCAAGCGTTTGGGAGCCTAAGGACAGAAACGCCTACACCTACAACGCTGCTAACCAAGTGTTAACCATGACCCTAGAGCGGTACCTCAGCGGTGCGTGGACGGGGCACCAGCGTTACACCTATGTTTATAATGCCCAAGGCCACCAAACATCGGAGACCTATGAGCAATTTGCAAGCGGTGCCTACCAAAACGAGACCAAGGTAGAGCTAACGGTGGATGGCAATGGATACGCCACCCAAGCCATCAGCTATGAGTGGGATGGCAGCGTTTGGCAAAACTTCACCAAAAGCGTGTATGGCTACGACGCGGCCGGAAACGTAACCCTGCACAACTACTTTGACTGGGATGCGGGTGCCTGGGAAGAGCGTTTCCGCGAGACGACCACCTACAATAGCTACAACCAGATAGTTTCCGACACCATCATGCGCGATTTCTTCAACGGCATCGTAACACCCGACTCTCGCGAGTACTATTACTACGAAGCGTATGAAGACGGCACCAGCGGCATCGGCAGCACGCCTACCCTATTGTCCTCCGTTATGCCCAACCCGTTCACCATTAACGTAGCCATACAAGTAGTGGCAGAGCAAGCCGGAGAGCATACTTTTGAGGTATATAACGTGGCCGGGCAACTGGTACATAGCCAAAGCCAGCATTGGGCCGCAGGGCAGCAAACCATCGTATTCGATGGGCAACAGCTTCCTAAAGGCATGTACTACTACCGCGTGGGCAGCCAAAACGGCGTGGCCAGTGGCAAGTTGGTGAAGCAGTAGTATCCAAATGGATTGCTAATAATTATGAACGCTTGGTGTGCTGCAGCACACCAAGCGTTTCTTTTTCATGCCCTCTCCAAGCATGCCGCAGCAGCATAGCGCAGCCTTTTCTGGTTAAAGTGCCATTAAAACCGCTCTAAAATATCCATGCGCAACCTACATTTATGCGCTAAGCCTTACCTTTGCATTTACTATTCACCCAAACAAAAATACTATGGTACGGAATCTATTCTTACTACTATTGGCCGTTTCGGTTTTCACTGGCTGCGTTTCCTCCAAAAAATACAAGCAACTGGATGCCCTGAAAAACGACATGAAGCTGGAAAACCAAGCCTTGTTGCAAAAGCTTGACGAACAAGTAAAAGCCAACGCCGGGCTGGAAGCCACCAACAAAAGCCTGCGCGACGAAATTTATGCCCTGAAACAGGATACCACCGATTGCCACAACGATGTGCGCAACCTTACCCAGAAATACAACGACCTGAACAAGATGTATAGCGACCTGGGCTCGCAGAGCAAAAAGGAGCTTACCGCCCTTATCCAAGAAAACCAAAACCTGCTGAAACAGCTTGACGAAAAACAACGCCAGCTTACCGACCGCGAAAACGAACTGAAAAAACGCGAACAGCGCCTGAAAGAACTGGAAGGCTTGATTGCCGCCAAAGATGCCGCCATCAACAACCTGAAGAAGAGCATCGAAAACGCGCTGTTGAACTTTAACAAGGATGAGCTGACCGTGGAATTGCGCGACGGTAAAATCTATGTGTCCGTTGCGGAGCAGTTGCTGTTTAAGTCGGGCAGTACCGTGGTTGACCCCAAGGGCAAAGATGCCCTTACCAAACTGGCCGGTGCCCTGAAAAACCAGACCGATATCGATATTATGGTGGAAGGCCACACCGATTCCATTCCAATCAACACGGCTGCCATTAAGGACAACTGGGATTTGAGCGTGTTGCGCGCTACTTCCATCACCCGTATTTTGATTGGTGCCGGTATCAACCCGATAGCCATTGTACCAGCGGGCCGTGGCGAATTTTTGCCAGTAGCCAGCAACAAGGATAAAGATGGCCGTGCCAAAAACCGCCGTACCGAAATCGTGCTCTCGCCGAAACTGGACGAGGTGTTCAAGATTTTGGAAGGCAAAAACTAACAAGAGAAGCAAGTAAAGGATGCCGTTAGATCAAGTGGATGTTGATGCGATTGCTGCCGCGGAAGACCGCGAAACGGCCGAAATGACCTTTATGGACCATCTGGATGCGCTGCGTGGCCATCTGGTTCGCGGGGTAATCGCATTCATCGTCTGCTCCATTGCGGTGTTTTTTGCCAAGGATTTTGTGTTCGACGGCATCATTTTCGCCCCCACCCGAGAGGATTTCCCCACTTACCGCGCCCTGTGCTGGCTATCCAAAAACCTTGGGCTGGAAGATGGCATCTGCCTCTCGTTTACGGTGCCCGTACAGCTCATCAATACCAAAATAGCCGGGCAGTTTACCATGCACCTGCAAGTGGCGGCCGTATTGGGCTTTGTAGTGGCGTTCCCTTATATTTTTTGGGAGCTATGGCGTTTCGTGAAGCCCGGCCTCCAGCAAAAGGAAGTAAAATACACGCAAGGCATTATTTTCTTTACCTCCATGCTGTTCCTCTTGGGAGTGGCGTTTGGGTATTACGTGCTCACGCCGTTTTCGGTAAATTTCTTTGCCACGTACAGCGTAAGTTCGGCGGTAAAGGATTTATACGATTTGAGCGACTATATTTCGTTCGTTACCATGTTCTCACTGCTCTCGGGCATTACGTTCGAGCTGCCGATAGCCGTATATTTCCTATCGAAGCTGGGCTTGATGACACCGAGCTTTATGCGCACTTACCGACGCCACGCCTTTGTTATCCTGTTGATTATCGCGGCCATCATCACCCCTGCCGATGCCGTATCGCAGGTGTTGGTGTTTATACCGCTGGTATTGCTCTACGAAGTAAGTATCTTTATATCGGCAAGGGTGGAAAAGAATAACGCGGAAGACTAGTTGCGAGTTACGGGTTACGGGTTTCGAGTTGAAAATGAAAAACCGTCGCCAATAACCGACTCGCTGTACGTCTCCAAGCAATTCATACAAACAACCCATAACCCGTAACTCGCAACCCGTAACTAAACACTATGAACCTCTCCCTACGCTTAGGCATCGGCTCCGACCACGCCGGATTTGAACTGAAAGAATCCATCCTGGCCTTTTTGCAGGAAACCGGGTTCACCGTAAAGAACTTCGGCACCTACACCGCCGACTCGGTGGATTACCCCGATTTCGTACACCCCCTAGCCGCCGAGGTGGAAGCGGGCAACTTGGATTTGGGAATCGTGATTTGCGGTAGCGGACAAGGCGTGTGCATGACGGTGAATAAGTATGCCGGGGTGCGCGGTGCTTTGGTGTGGAACCAAGAGATTGCGGCCCTCACCCGCCAGCACAACGATGCGAACGTAATTTGCCTCCCAGCCCGTTTTGTTACCGAGGCCGATGCCCGGGAAATGGTAAGGATTTTCTTGGAAACGCCGTTCGAGGGTGGGCGCCACCAACGCCGTGTGGAGAAGATATCGCACCGCGGGTAAGCCATGCTGATTGCGGTACGCCATACCGACCCTTTATCGCAAAAGGCATTGCGTTACGAACGCCTTAACTTGGTATTGGTTTATGGCAACTCGTTGCTGTTTTCAGGTTTGTTTACGTTCGATTCGGTACCCGTGTTTTTGGTACGGGCCGTTTTCAACGGCAGCGGCATCATTATGGTTGCGGGCCTGTTGAGCCTGTTGGTGGGCAACTTGGCCGCTTACTTTAAAACACAAACCAACGGCTTTGCCCCTTTGGGCATGTACTATGCCAGCATTGGCCTTTTTATACTGCAAACAATACTGGCCTTGGCGTTTATAATAATACTGTTGATGAAATGATGTGTGAAGTCACAATCAAATTTCACAATAATATAACTACCAATCGCTTACGTAGCAAACAACAGCACAAAAGCATCCAAACAAGCCATTGAAATGCTTATGGTGTTTTAGTATGGAAACAAGAGGAGGTAAGTTTACGGTACCCTCAGTAAAGTTTAAGGCCGCCGAAGTCCCCTCGGTGGCCTTTTGCCTTTTTTGAGTATCAGTCGTACAGTTCGCTAATGTGCAGCAAGCCCTCGGTATCCTTAATAATAATCAGGCTCTTATCGGTCTCAATCAGGCCCTCGTCCTTAAATTCCTTGAGCATGCGAATGGCGGTTTCCTTAACCGTGCCCACAAAGCTGGCCAAATCCTCGCGGCTGATGTTTACCACGCCCTGCGGGTTCTCGGCATCTTTATAGAAGTTGTGCAAAAACAGCAAAGCCTCTGCCACACGGCCGCGAACGGGCTTGTAAGCTATATCGGCAATCTTGGTGTAGCTTTCGTCCAGCGTGCTGCAAAGCAGCTCCATGAGGCTTTTGGAGAAGTTCTCGTTGGTGCGGAAAAGCTCTAGGAAGGTCGATTTCGGTATCATGCACACGGCCGTGTCTTCCAACGCGGCGGCGGATAGTTTGTAGCGCGTGCCCGCCAACATGGAGCGGTAGCCGAGGAAATCGCCCGGCTTCACGATGCGGATAATCTGCTCCTTGCCATCCGAAGCGTGTTTGTACATCTTCACCTTGCCGGAGTTGATGCAATACACGCCCAGCGGATTGGCTCCTTCTTGAAAAATAACCTGCCCACGCTTGTAAACCGTACACGATTTATTGTCTTCCAAATCGGCAAGCTCGTTCATCTTGCAAAAATGGAAAAGCGAGTCTCTACGACCTTTACAATGGGCACACTCCGGCTGGGTAAACTTCATAAGCAATTGCTAGCTATACAAATGTACGCTAGGCGCGCCAAATGTGTTCCGTAAAACGAAATTATTTATGAAAAACCACCAACGGCACGTTGGTTTGGTAGGCCATTTGCTTGGTAAGGCTCCTATCGAACAGTTTTTCCCAAAAGCTGCGCTTGTGCGTTACCATCACTACCATATCTATGCTATTGGTTTCGCTATACTTGGCCAAAGCTTCGATGATGTTGCCGTAGGAAATGTTCTCGAAATGCACCTTTCCTTCACCCAGCTTCCCTTCATAAAGCGCACGGATGTTTTGCAGGCGAACAATTTCGTTCTCGTCCGGCTCCTTATCCTCAATATGAACGCTGTATAGGGTGGCCTTGAGCTTGGAGGTAAAATTAAGCACTTGGTTGATGGAGTCGATGTCTTCGCTGTCGTTAAACTCAGAGGCGAAAAGGATATTCTCGATGGGCTCAAAGTTCACATGGTCGGGCACCACTATCACGGGCACGCTGGCTTTCTCTAGGATAGTGCCCAGCACGCTGCCCAGCAAAATACGCTGCACCTTTTCCGTATGGCGCGTGCCCATTACAATGGCATCCACGCCCAGCTTGGTGGCGGTGCCCAATATTTCGTCGGCGGCAAAACCCATGGATACTTGGTACCCTATTTTGTCGGCCACATTAGGATACAGTGCCTTCAGCTGCGCCACCTGCTCGCTAATACTGCGCAAGGCGTTTTTCTCGGCGGTGGTGGCCAACTCCGACAAGTACTCCGACGGCACCAGCGGATCGACCACCGGTATGTGGTAAGTATGGAAAAGCGTGACCTGTGCGTTGTATTGCGCCGCCAGT
>CAYYZT010000129.1:0-8605 GCA_964476015.1 uncultured Chitinophaga sp. | reverse complement strand
ATTTTACGGGCGGGGCACGTAAAATGACGGCAGAAGAGCTGGCCCCCGCCATTTCGATTTTGGAGGGATGGGGCTATCAAGTAAAGCTGGGGCAAACCGTTGGCGGGGCAAACCACCAGTTTTCGGGCACCGACGAGGAACGGGCGGCGGACTTGCAACAACTGTTGGACGACCCACAGATAAAAGCCATCATTTGTGCCCGTGGCGGTTACGGCACGGTGCGGGTAGTGGACCGGCTGGATTGGACCCGTTTCCTCCTACAACCCAAGTGGATAGTGGGCTATAGCGACGTAACGGTGCTGCATGCCCACTTGCAGCAGTGGGGTATCGCCTCGTTGCACGCCTCCATGCCTGTAAACTTCCCCACTAACAGCCCAGAAGCGTTGCAAAGCCTACAAAATGCATTGGCTGGCACCCCCATAGCCCACACCGCCGCACCACACCTTTTGAACCGATTGGGCGCTGCGGATGGCACATTGGTGGGCGGCAATCTGTCGGTGCTGTACAGCATCAGCGGCAGCGTTTCGGATATAGATACCACGGGCAAAATCCTGTTTTTGGAAGACTTGGACGAGTACCTCTACCACATCGACCGCATGATGGTGCAACTGGACCGTGCCGGAAAGCTGGAAACCTTATCGGGCCTCGTTATCGGTGGCATGGACGACATGAAGGACAACACCGTACCCTTTGGCAAGGATGCTTACCAAATTATCCACGAAAGGGTTGCCCAATATGGCTTCCCCGTTTGCTTTGGCTTCCCCGCTGGCCATAACCCGGATAATAGGACACTGGTAATGGGAGCCCACCACAAACTAACCGTAGCAAAGGATTCCGTAACTTTGGAAGTAGTTACGGGTTACGGGTTGTAAGTTTCGAGTTAGCCATACTTTCAATTCAACCCGTAACTCGAAACCCGCAACTCATAACTCGCAACTTAACCCCCATGCAAGCAACCGCCGAAATCAGCCTCTATCCTTTATCCGAAGATTATAAGGACGTTATTATCGAATTTATCCTGAAACTTAGGCAACACAACGGTTTGAGGGTAGAAACCAACGGCATGAGCACCCATGTTTTTGGGGAATACGACACTATTATGGCCGCCATTACCACCGAGGGAAAACGGGTGTTCGATAGCGGCAAGGCCGTACTGTTGATAAAGCTTACCGGCACCGACCAAAGCATGGAAACCTTACCCGATTCTTTAAGGTGAGCATAGCCCAAACCATTCGCACGCCTATGTTCTGGCTTGAAGCCACGGCCGTGGTTTTCGGAGCATGCTATACCTTGCTTATTACATACGGCATTATTTGGTGTTGGCCCGCAGCCATCATTAGCTCGCTTATTTTCACCTACTTATGCTTTAATAAAAGAATTTATGCGGATACGGCATTGCAGCTTTTCTACATAGCCATTGCCATTTACGGCTGGGCCACTTGGGGGGCTAATGCCGTGGATTACCAAAAATGGGGCTGGGAAAACCACCTGATTACCATTGCTTTAGGGGCAGGATTTACCATCCTAATCGCTTGGTTGTTAAGGAAATACACCGATGCCTTTTGGCCGGGGGTGGATACTTTGATAGCCGTTTTCAGTGTTTTGGCCACGTTTATGATGGTGTGGGCCGTTACGGATAACTGGTATTACTGGATTGTAATCGACTCATTATCAATATTTTTGTTTGCAAGCAGGCGTATGTACCTTACGTCGTTTTTATTCTTCATTTATACCTTATTGGCCATCAACGGGGCCATACAATGGAGCCAAGCAGCAGCATAAGAAAAGTGGCCATTATCGGGGCCGAAAGCACTGGCAAATCCGCACTGGCAGCGGCTTTGGCGGCGCATTACGGCTGCCCTTTGGTGCCTGAATACGCCCGCGAATACCTCACCGATTTGGGCCGACCCTACACTGCCCAAGACGTTGAAACCATTGCCAGAAGCCAACTTCAGCTTGAAGACCAACTAGCTATCCAAGCCACCGACCTGCTATTTTTCGATACAAACCTGTGGGTCATTAAAGTATGGATGGAGCATTCTTTTAATTTTTGCCCTGACTGGGTAGGACAAGAAATATTGTTGAGGGACTACCATTTACACATAATAACTGACTATAACATACCATACGAGCCCGATCCGCTACGCGAACACCCCGAAGCACGGGAATACTTCACCAACATCTACCTTAACCTACTTAAAACCAACAATATACCTTACCTATACGTAACAGGCAACCTTTCAGAAAGGGTAAAGCAAGCAATTGCACAAATCGGATAAGCGGAGTCGTTTTGAGGCATTTTGCGACATTTTTTGAGGCATTTTTATCGTAAAAAGCAGCTTTTTTGAGATAAAATACCGCAATTTGAGCTATAGTGCGATATATTTTGCGGCTAATTGCAATCGCCGGGCATTTGGGCTATCCATTGGCGGATAAGTTCGACCGCCTCCTCATGCTCCACGCTCCTACCCAGCTCCGGCATCCGGATATCGGGGTCGTTCACCTCCATCCTATAAACCAAAATGGAACCGGCCGGGTTGCCGGGCACAATATCGTACAGCCTTCCACCAGAACCATGCCCCGCTGCCACCGGGGCTTTGCATACGCCCCATTCGGCAGGGTTGGTTACATGGTACTCTAAGTGCAGGCCAGAGTTGTTGGCCGGGCCGTTGGGGCTATGGCAGAAGCCACAATTCACATCCAGATAAGCCCTGGCCCTCAATTCCACGCTGCCAGTGGCAGGGTTGTTCCACACGGGCAGCTTGGGGGCATTGGCGGCACCGGGCATCCCCGCTAGCATACCGTTGGCCGCCAAGTGTTCCAACTGGTTGGCGGTGCCGCTGGCAAAGGGATAATCCCGGTTCAGGTGCCGCGCTTTGAGGCCGATGGGGGTGATGGCCCCACTATGGTCATGGCAGCCCTTGCACTCGTTTTTGTTGGGCACTTGGTATTGCGCGCTTTTGCCCACGCCCTGTTCGTCAATCCATTGCACGGGTATGGTAGCCCCCGCAATCAACCGGGTTGCCTCGTTTTGGGCATCGTTCCACACATACGTTTCCGCCTCCCAAGTGCCGTTGCGTTTTATCAGCAGGCGGGTTTCCAAAAGGTGCTTGGCAGTGGTGGTATCCCGAAAATCGTCGTGGTAATAGAAGTTTTTAATAAGCACCGAGCCATCGGGAAAGCCGAACGCCTCCCGCCCATCATACTGCGCCTGCTTGCCTTGGGGTATATAAACAAACCGTTGCTTGAAGGCATAGTCGGAAAACAGCGTACTGTTCAGGTCATACGGCACCACCCGCTCCACGGTTATCAACTGGGCCATCGGCCCTTCGTAAAACCCATAGTCCGACAGCTTTTCGTGGGCACCGCTGGCGGGCAGGTTGATGCCCCCGGCATCGTCTTCCTTGCCGCAGCCTTGGACCAACAGCATCGCCAGTGCTGCCATCAGCCCTATTCCCCATCCCAATTTCTTGTTCATAGCCAACCGTTTATGGTACGTCTATCACTACTTCTGGCAAAGAGCCGTTGTTGCAATCGTGTACGCTCACGTCGTAAGAAATATTGTCGAAAAGGTGTTCCACGTCTAGGTTGGCAAAACGCGCCGAACCGTTGTTGCGGATACAGATTCTGCCACTCGCATCCGAAATGCTGGGGTCGAAATAACCGTCTATCAAAATATCCGGTATGGTTTGGGGCGTAAAATTGAGGGTAAAAATAGTGGCCACGTCGTTTAAGCTATCCGGCAACACGGCCGTGCGGCTAATGATATTGTCGTGTATATCAATCAACTGCGGGTAAGGGTTATAATTGGGGTCGCTGGGCGGCGATGTGCCCAATTTCTCCAACGCTTTGTAACTTATTACCCCAATACCCATAATATTATTGTTGGTGATGGTGTTGTTAAACACCTCTACCTGTCTGGTACTCAATATCATCACCCCGGTGCCCGGCGGCACCTTGCCCACTATGTTGCCCGCAGGGGCAAAGTTGCGGTAGCTGTTGTTCTCGATGCGGTTGTTATAAACCCTCGATTTGGAGCCGTATTGGGTTAGGCCCGGCAAATCGAACACCAAAATACCACCCGTATTGCCATGGCAATAGTTGTTGTACACGTCGGCACTAATGGTATTTTCAATCTCTATACCCGCCACGTTGCCCTCCGCTTCGGAGTTGCGCACGATAACCTTGCTGGTTTGTCCCACATATATACCCGCATCCGAAGCCCCGAACACATAGCAGCTATCTATCAGTACGTTTTGGCACAGCACGGGGTACAGGCCATAAGCCCCGTTGGCCCCACTGGGTGTACCGCTCCACACCGTACCCAGACTACGGAACACCACCCCGTTGCACTGGCGCACCTTCACGGCATCGCCAGCGGCATCGGTAACGGTAAAGCCTTGCATCACAATGTTGTTGGCGTTGTTGATTTTCAACGCCTCGGCACCAGCCGTTTGCCCCGCAAAGGAGAGGTTGGTTTGCTGGCGGCCGTTGCCCATGATTACCACGTTATTTTTGCCGTCCAACGACAGGGTGTTGGTAAACTCAAACTGGGCACCGTTGAAATAGATGGTGTCGCCGTCGCTCATCTCAATCATGGCCGTTTGCGCCTCGCTTTGCGCATTGGCACCGGGCACGATTACATAGAGGGTTTGCCCGTCAGGGTTGTTGTCGTCTTTTTTGCACGAGGTGGCCAAGCACCCCACCGCCAAGGCTAATAGGCCCAGCTTCATAGTCGATTTCATAGGTGTGTGGTTTTGATGTGTTATGCTTTGGCTAATGCCAAACAAAATGTGCTGCAAATTTGAGGCCAAATGAGCCACGGCTTGAAACCCGTGGCAATTGATATCTAAATCTTGTGGGGATGAGCAAGTGGCCTGACCGCCAACTTTATATGGAAAAGGGCATCCCAAATATGCGTTGGCATTTGGTCTCAACCAGCGGTCCGGACACTCGGGCGGTGAAGCCCATCTACTCCCACGGGTTGAAACCCGTGGCAATTGACATCTATATTTTGGGGAGATGACAAGTGGCCTGACCGCCAGCTCCAAATGGGCAAGAGCACCCTAGATATGCCTTGAAAGTTGGTGCTCAAGCAGCGGTCCGGACACTAGGGCGGTAAAGCCTAACCATCTACCACGGGTTGAAACCCGTGGCAATTGATATATATATTGACTTTAGTCTACCCCCTTTCAAAAACCATATGCCCCAAATGCTCCAGTTGTTCCAAAGGTTGGAGGGAATATAATAGCTCTTCTTTAAAACCCACCATCTGCGGGAAATCGGCGGCTATTTCGGTGGTTATTATTTGGTATATCTCGAAGTCGTCTTCGGTAGGCTCCCTATCAAAATACACCCTTATGTGGTAGTGCGTGGCAGTGGCATCGATGGAAATGGTCCTTACAGCCATATCAATATTGCGGGAAAGGGCCCTGTGGGTAGCAACCACTATAGTATGAGCGAGCGGCATTTCCATAAGGTATAGGCCAAGAGTAAGAAAGGGAGGAAGAAAATCGGCAAATTCCAGTGATCCCGGCGGGAATCGAACCCACATCAAAAGTTTAGGAAACTTCTATTCTATCCGTTGAACTACGGGATCAAAAAAACGGTAAGAAGCGCAAAGATAGCTATTTCAGCCAATAGGCGAAACACAAAACACAGCGGGCCCACCGGAAAATTTTCCGATGGGCCCGCTGGTATGGGGTAATGATATTATCAGTTAACCAATAGCTTCTGTATACCCAGCAACTTGCCGGATTGGGCAGCGCGAACGTGCAACAGATAAATACCTTGGCTGTGCTGTGTTAGGTCGATTTGGGCATTGCCCGCCTCGGCGTTAATGGTGGATACGCGTTGGCCCAAGTGGTTGAAAACCTCCAAGGTTACGGCCTCGTTTCCAGCTACACGCACGTTAAAGGTGCCGGTAGACGGGTTGGGGTACACCACCACATCGTTGCTGATGCCACCGGCCAAATTGCGGATACCGGTTTCGGTACACAAGTTCTTATACATAAAACGGGCGGTGTACACGATGGTAGAATCAAACACGCCTGCGCCGCCACCGTTATATGGCGGGTGGGCCGTACCGGTGTATGAGTAAAAATCGTTTTCCACTCCTTGGTTGTCGGCACGCACGTGCATCAAGCTAGTACCGTAAAGCACCGGCAAGTGGCTCAAGCCCAGCGGATATCCCCTGCCGTAAGGCACGGTGGCATCGTCTTCGGCGTGCATGCCCATAAAAGGCACTTCGCTGGTTTGCAGCCAGCTGGTATCGGCCAACGCACCAGCATAGCCAAAGGTGCCCACCACGGTGGTGGTGTGCTCGGGGTTGCCGGTGTTGCCTTCCAAGCCGCCTACTTCGGTAGCCAAGGTTTGCCAGTTAGCAGGCAGGGTAGCCAAATCGTTCATATACACCAAGTGGTAAGACAGGATAGCACCGGCAGAAGAACCACCGATGAAAATCTTGGTGCTGTCTATGCCGTATGGGTTGCCGTTCTCTACGCTGTTCTTAAAGAAACGGATGGCGCCTTTGCCGTCTTGCACGGCCTGCATAACGGCCTTAATCATATTGTCGGGGTTGGTAAGGCTGGTAATGGTGGTAAGGCGGTAAGAAATGGAAGCAGCCACGTAGCCTTTTTTAGCCAAGGCTTCGCAAATGCCCACCACGTCGCTCATGGTGCGGGTGCCACCATAGAAGGAACCGCCGTGCGCCACAATGGCCAACGGCCTGTCGGTGGCGACATCGCCCTCGGGCAAATAGATGTCGGCAAACACTTCTACCAAGGTACTGTCTTGGCTGTAGTTTTCACCATATTTCACGTTCAGAATGGTGTCCACGTCGGTAAACACGTCATCCTGATAACGGGCACCGCACTGGGCAGCAGATTGCTGCGGAACGGCACAAACCATGGCAGCAATAGCCACGGTAGGTAGTAAAAATTTCTTCATAACGTAGGGGTTGAGATAGTTTTATACCTCTAAAGCTAATTAATTTTCCATTAACCGTATGTTAAGCCCTTAAATATTTGCTGCCCCCCTGTTAAGGTTAAACGTTACTTTAGGCCTTTGTCGATAATAGTTACTTGGGGATGTTTGGCTATAGCCTCGGGCAACACTTGGTTGCCGTGGCTTTGGAAAACGGCCACACGATGCCCGGCATTAACCAACGAATCCATAACCGCCGCTTCCGGGAACCAGGCATAGGCGTTTAGACCGGTATAAAACATCATATCCACCTCCTCAAAGCTTTTGCAATTGAAAACCACATAATCGTTCGGCAATTCATCGCCCACTTCCTTCAATATCCGTGTGTTGTGTATGCGGGTATTCCGCCCCTCGTTATCGGGGCTTCGCTTCTGCACTATCGCCCATGGCCTGAAGGCAAACAATATTATCGCCAAAAACAGCACCCATGAAACCGTTTGGTGAACCCGGCTGGCCAACCACCGGTAAGCACACCTAAGCCCGTATGCGGCTATTATGTAGAAAATGGGGGCCACCACAAAAGTAAAGGCGGGCATCTTGGTTTCCACTTGGGAGAAGAACAGGTAAATGACGGCTATCATCGTAAGCATTTCCAGGGTAAAATCGCGCTTGGTCCACCCTTTGGCAAAAACCGCCACCAAGCCCCAAGCCATAAAAGGCAACAGCGTAATGCCGAAATGCGCCAGCATGTAACGCACATGGAAAAACGAATCGCCCTCGTGCCCGTCCAACGGCTGGATGATGTGCAGGAAATTGTGGTGCTGCTCCCAAGCGGTTTCCAAAGGAAAACGGTATGCAATATAAATTTGCCAAGGCAAAAACACCGCCACCGCCACGGCCAAAGCAAAAGCCATGTGCAACCAGTTGGCCCACCGTTTCCTTTCGGCGGCGTTGGCCAAAAGCATGGTGCCCCAGCCGGCGAACACCAACAGGCCCGTGAGCCATTTGTTTAACACGGCGCACCCCACAAACAGGCCCAGCAGCACCAACCACTTGAAGGGTTTGTGCAGGCTGCCGCGGTACTCCATATATGCCCAAATGGAGGCCAACACATAAAAATGGTAAGCCACATCGTTATGGTCGAGCTTGATGCGCCCCGATATCATTTCGAGTTGGTAAAAACTCAATGCCAACAACAGGGCCGCCAAATAGGCCACCGTTTTATCCTTCATCCACAGCCAACCGATGCGGTACGTAAGCAATACGCCCAAGGCCCCAGCAAGGGCACTGGGCAGCCTCATGGCTATCTCGTTTACCCCGAACGCCTTCATGCTGAGGGCCATTTGCCACATAAACAGCGGCTGCTTGTGTACCCAGATATGGTTGCAGCACCACGCCTTGTAATCGTAGGGCAGAACAGGGTTGGTCCTCAGCATGGGCACCAAGGGGTGCTCCATTAGGTTTTTGGCAACAAGGGCATGGAAACGCTCATCCCATTCGTGCAGGAAGGGGTCCAACGAAATCATCAAAAACCGGATGGAAAACGCGCCCAACGCCAATAAGGCGAAAGCCAATTTATCCCGCCCCTTCGCAAAGCAGTAAAGGCTCAATACAAAAGGCAGGCAGGCCAGTATTAGGGAATAGGTAATGTTTTCGGTATGCGCCATTGCAATGCCTTTTC
>CAYYZT010000128.1:0-8618 GCA_964476015.1 uncultured Chitinophaga sp. | reverse complement strand
CCATCCCCGTTGCCGATATCAACCGCCGTTTTTTGGAGGCCGTGATACAGATTGCCGCCAACAACGCATCTGGCGGCGGGCCCTACGGCAGCCGCAAGGCGGTGGCCGAAAGCATTGGCCTGCTGCCGCAAAACATACCCGGCAACGGCAAAAACGCCACCGCCAGTGCCTGTGCCGACCTCTGCCACGTTCACGGCATCAACCCCGCATGGCTGCTGCTGGGGCAGGGCGAAATGCTCGCCGCCGCCCAGCACGAGGCCCAAGCCCGCATGGATGCTATTGAGGAAAGGCTGAAAAGATTGGAGGGGAAGAAATAGTCGACGGGCCACGGTCGACAGCCCACAGCGAGTGGCGTGGTGTGATGCCAGCCATAAACCATGGCTTGTTACAATTCCCCCTGTTGCTTGTCATTTATTGCTTTTTTTTCCGTGGACTGTGAACCGTTGGCTATCGACCAAAATTTTTGCTAATTTTTTTAGATAAAATTCCAATCCATTTTATTATCTTTGTATCTACCTAGTGTTCCGCCACTAAATAGGAAACGGCATTGCGCACTCCACTTACGCCGTTTCAACACTACCGCAATTCGCCTCAAAAACCCATCTATATGGGCCACAATACCGAAAGAAAGCACAAACGCCCCGGCCGTGTGGGCAGCGACGAGATGCGCCGCCGCCTTGCCGCCGTGCAGCAATGGATAAACGATGGCCGCACCACCGCCGAAATGGTGGATGCCGCCCGGCAACAGTGGGGCATAAGCCAAGGCCACGCGTACCAATACATAAGGCAGGCTACCGTGGCGGCCGGTGGCGGTAGGCCACGGGGCCGGGGCAAGGTGCGCCGCGCTTATCACATTGCCCTCCGCCAAAAGCTGCTGGCTACAGTGGTGGACGACAACCCCGCCATGGCCCTCAAAATATTGCAGGACATGGCCCAGATGGAGGGCCTTTACGCCACCAAGCCTACCACCGCCCGCAAAGATGCCGATGGCGGCGAAAAGCCCGCCGAGGGAACGGCATCCGCTACCGCCATCACGCTGAGCAACGGCACGGTAATCAGTTTGGATAAATAATCCGCGGTGGACGGGCGGTAGTATGGCGGCAATATGTGGCGAGCTGGAAGCTCGCAGTTACCTCGGTCCTCGTTGAAAACTAGGACCAGTTCTTTCTAGCCTTCCGCTCTTCCCGGTCGTAGTGGCATGCCACACATCTCCTCGTCCGCGCTTCCAGCGCGGATGCCATAACTGCGAGCTTCCAGCTCGCCACATAATACCAATCCGTAACTAGCAACCCGCAACCCAAAAGTGAACATCGATCTTTCCACCAACCCCAAGCAAGAGCAGTTTTTCAACGCCGCCGTGGAGGCGGCGCACGGCCTCAATCCGTACCGAAACCTGTATTACGGCGGGGCCATACGCGGCGGCAAAACGTTTGTGTGCCTTGCCGTGCTGGCATTTTTGGCCAAGTCGTTCCCCGGCAGCCGGTGGCATGTGTTCCGGTCCGACATGCCTGCGCTGTTGGGCACCACGGTGCCGTCGTTCCAGAAAATTATCGGCGGCAGCAACGCGTGGGGCTGGAACCGCGACCGGGCCAACTTCTTCGCCTACCACCGCGCTACCGACAGCCGCATTTTTTTCAAGGGCGAAAACCTGGGCACGGACCCCGAACTGGACAACCTCCTCGGCTTGGAAACTAACGGCATCCTCTTCGAGCAACTGGAGGAGCTTAGCGAAAAGCTGTGGCAAACCGCCCGAAGCCGCAACGGCTCGTGGTACCTGCCGCACATGCCCGTGCCCGTTACGCTGGCCACCTTCAACCCCACGCAGCGGTGGGTAAAGCGGGCCGTGTACGAGCCGTGGGCCAAGGGCAAACTGAAGGCTCCCGATTACTTTATGCAGACCCTGCCGACCGACAACCCTCACATTACGGGTGAGCAATGGAAGGCGTGGGAGGCACTGGCCGAGCAGTACCGCCGACAGTACATACACGGCGATTGGACGGACTTCGACAACGGGCACTTGCGCTGGGCTTTTGCCTACAAGCCCGAAAAGCATACGGGCTTGCCCGAATTGGAAACGGAAGAAACGCTGTATCTCTCTTTCGACTTCAACGTGAACCCGATGTGCTGCTCCGTTATCCAGTATATCGAGGGGCAGGTGCGGGTGCTGGAAACCATCAAGCTGCCGCACAGCGGCACGGCGGATATGTGCGACTACATCCTTGCGCATTATCCGCACCTATATTATATGGTAACCGGCGATGCCACCGGCCGCAGCCGCAACGCCTCCCAGGCCGACCATATGCACAACTACCAAATCATCCAGCACCGCCTCGGCTTGGGCATGCAGCAGCTCAAGGTGCCCGCCGCCAACCCGCCGCTGGAGCGCAACAAGGTGCTGGTAAACTGCATTTTGGAGAATGGCAAGGTATCCATCCACGAGCACCGCGCCCGTGCCCTGCACTTCGACCTCGGTAACGTGCGCATCCACCCCGATGGGTCCATTATAAAAGACGACCGCAGCAAGGCCGCCCAGCAAGCCGATGCGCTGGATACGTTCCGCTACTGGTGCAACGCCTTTATGGGAGATTTTGTGCGGGTGGGGTGAAGAGCATGGTAGATTTCAGCTTCTTGCTTACAATCTCCGCCATCAATTCGTATGATATTCGTATCAAAATGGACTAATAGAAAAATGAAGGAGTTGGCTAAAGAAAATAAAACTAAAAAAGAGAAAATAAATTTCTCTTTTGGATGATTTTATAATCTATTTTAGTATTTTTGTACAAAATAGATGTAAATGAACAACTTACTTGAAACCTGTACCAACTGCTACGAAATCAGACTGCCTGAGTGCTGCGAGACCATCAAAATGCAAGCTGGGCTAGAGAAAAACAGCTATTACTGGTATCAACTGGAGAACCGCTTCGGTCAGAAATTTACCGATCGTGTGCAGACGGACGAAAACGGCTACCTCTCTATCGATCTCACCCGCTTTGCCAACTACCAAGCACTTTTTAGCCACACGGCGGGTACCTTTACGTTAAGCATAGTACCTTCTCAGGCAAACTGTGGTTCGCAGCCGCTATCCCTGTGCGGACAGGAGTATGGATGCGTGAAAATCACGTTCGATCGGGTATTCAATGTATCCGACGACATGTTGACCGCCGTCATCCCGTGCGAATGCCCAGAGGAAGATAGGGGAGGGGAGAATCCACCACCGCCACCGCCGCCGCCTGGACCCGAGAAAGAAGTGGCACCTAGGCCTTCCGCTATATACATTACGGAGAACAGGGAGGGAGAAGGAAACCATGTGGACCAAATAATCGTGAATGGGGTGGAGCTGCTGTCCGCACCTGTACTAGCCGAATACATTAACCTAGCCACCCAAGCAGCATTGGTAAATGCCATTAATCTAGGCACGGGAATCCACGGTTTTTCTGCGGCTTATAATAGTGGACAACATGTGGTGTATGCTCCTATTGGCACTGGGGCGTCGCTAAATGGCATAACACCGGTGATGAGCTTTTCCGGCGCGCTATCGGGCTATATGACCCCATTCTCAGATGGAGTTGACGGTGAATAAGCCATAGCTGAATTAACCAAATTTCCTATCCAACCCAACCATCCCATGACCCCGCTTGACATGCTCCACTTCGGCATGATGTGCTCCCTGTGCACCACCGCCTTGCACGTTTGCATACAATGGCCCGGAATGATACTGCACCCGTTGCTGCCGTATCTGGAGCGCCACGCCCCCCTTTGGCTGCACAAGCCCCTCTTCGATTGCCTGGTGTGCATGTCGAGCATATGGACGATAGTGCTGTGGCTCCTTTGGGGCTACGGCCTATCGCTCCTTCTTATTCTGCAAATATTGGTGGTGGCGGGCATCAACACGTTTGCTAGTCTCATTATATCATACCTAAACAACAACAACCATGGCCAACCTATGTAACGACCCTACCCTACTGGCCGCCGGCTACAAGTGCAGCGCGTGCAACTGCGGCGGCAGCCTCAAGGAAAAGTGGCTGAAAGGCGACCTGAAGATAAACATCTTCGTGCGCGCCAAAACCTTCACCATATACAAGGGCAACGTGCTGAAGGCGCAGGGGTCCGTGGCCGAGCTGCAAGCCAAATTGGCCGCAATGTCCTAAAATATTTACTGCTATTATTTTGAGCAAGCGGATTTATTTTATTAGATTGCGGCCATATTACTTAAAACCACAACCAGTGTCCATGCAAAAAGCATTTATTTTAACCCTCGGCATCCTCCTAGCCCTCGCTTCGTGCAGCAACGGATACAAACCCAAAAACGATACCGAAGAGGTAATCTTGGCTTATATCCAAAATTCATTGGGGTTGCAACAGCCCGTTACGGAACTGATAGTATTGGATGTAGACACTACCAAAAGAACGCTGGAAGAGCATACAAGCAGGATTAACGCTTTGGTACCCAACACCACCGACCCCATAGCCTTGCTCGATTCGCTAAAGGCTCGGCAACAAGAGCTGCAAAAAACAGCCGACAGCATACTTGCGCCAGGAGCCGACAAAATAACAGCGGAGCAATATATTGCTGCCAACGAAGCCTTACAAGAAAGTAGCGATATAAAGTTGATATTGATACAATTGGAAGATATGGTCGAAGACTACCGCCACATATTAGCCCTGCCCGAGGAGTTACGCACTACCATACGGGTGGATGTAAACTTCACCGTTGATGGCAAAACGGTTGATGCGATTTTTACACTGAACGCTAATGGCAACAAGGTGGTAGCATATAAAGATATAAGGCAATAAGCATTGACTGACAAATAAAAAAGTGACGAAGGCATCACCTGCCGCCACCCCCTGGGCAGCGCACCTGCGCCGCCAACACGCCGCAAGGCACCCATACCAAGCCTTAACTATATGGCCTAAACCAAGGCCGAAAGGGCTTCTTATTACTTCATCCCAAATGAACCCCATACAATGGCTCAAGCTGCGGCTGCTGCAACGCCGCCACCGCCGCAATCCTTTCCCCGAAAGCAAGCACATCATCAAGGAAGCCTTCACCACGGGCGGCATCACGTACTATGAGTTCGACGACCTGTTCAACCTGCCCTACCAGCGCGGCCTGGAGGCCATAGCCGTGTACGAGGAGATGCGCATGAAGTGCACCCGCGAGTACTTGCTGAAACACACCGAGGCGAACGCCGACATCCTTGGCCGCCAAAAATTCGGCGTGAACGAGCTGTTGGAAATGAAACGCCTGAACGACCAACTGCACGAGCGGCTGGAGTGGGTGATGGACACCGACATTGTGTACAAACTGGCCTCGGTGGTGTTTTTCGACAGTACCGAAAAGCCCGAACGCTACGAGCCCAAATATGCGCTGGAAAAAATAGCCCGCTGGAAAAAAGACACCGAGGTGACGGATTTTTTTGCGCTCGCGCCTCTGAAGAAATTGGTGCCCTTTTTAGGCGAATCCAGCTTGAATTTCCGGGCCTATTCAGCGGCGCAGCACGAAATCAACCAACTGCACTGGGCCAATATCTCTGGCAGCTCGCCTCAAGCGGGCGAAAAGAGCAGCAGCGCGGCATCGTCTCCATCCTCTGCGACGGCGACGAAACTAAACTAGCCCTGCTGGACGGGATGACCATATACGACTACTTCCTGCACACGGCGGAGAAAGTGGTAAAACTACAGAAGCAAGCTACAACCCAAAACCGTGGCAAACAACCAAGTAGTACTAGAGTTCGTGGGTGATACGAAGGGCCTCCAAGATGCCATCGCCTCCATAGACAAGTTAGATAAAAGCATATCCCGCATGGCTGCCTCCTCGGCCAGTTTCAAAAAGCTGAACGACGAGATGGCCAAGTGGGGCAAAGCCGCCAAGGCGCAACAGGGGCAGATAGGCCAGTTGGCCGAGGCCCACGAAGAGTTGACAAAAAGTATTGCCGATGGGGCTTTTGACGAGGTAGCAAAACAATTCGTGGAGTTTGGCAAAAGTATTGAGGCCGCCAAAGAACTGTTGGCCCTGCTGAGGGCGGAGATGGACGAGATGGCCGTTTCGGCACAAGAAGGCAGCGAGCGTTTCCAGCAAATGAAAGAAAGCGCCGATGAGTTGGGCGAATACATTTCGAACGTGGGCGACCGAACCAAAGAGCTGGCGGAAGACACCAAAGTATTGGAAGGCGTAAAAGCCGTTGTGGAAGGAGTTGTGGGTGCCTATGCGGCATTTTACGGCACCATGGGGCTGGTAAAGGCCGAAAGCCGAGACTTGAAGGAGGCCTTGGACAAAGCCAATGCAGCCATAGCCGTGCTGGACGAGATACAGAAATATGCCAACCTGGCCAACAAAGACAGTGCTGCATACCTGCTGGCCCAAGCAGCAGCCCAAAAGCTGGCAACGCTACACACCAAAGCCGCGGCCCTTGCCGAAAAAGAAGGCGTGGTGGCCAAATATGCTGGTGCCGCCGCCATGCGGGTGCTGAACCTAGCCATGAAGGCCAACCCCGTTTTCCTGCTGATAGGAGGCGTAACCGCCTTGATTGGCGCATTGGCCATATTCAACAAGGTAACCGACACCGCTGCCGAAAAACAGCAAAAACTGAACACAGAGCTGGAAACGCAACTCAAATTCAATAAAATTATTGCCCAAGGTTTTACCAATCTATATGCGGAAGATATCCGCAGCCTTGAAGAAGAAATAGCTCTATTGAAAGCCAAAGGTGCATTGGTTGACGATATAAATATGGCCGAGGAAAGACTGGCTAACAAAAAGAAAAAAATCGCCAAAGACCAATTGCAGTATTTCCAAGAGGAAATCAAATTCTTCCGTAACAGCGAAAAATCGTGGGAAGAAATGACTAAGCAAGAGGTAAAAGTGCTAGAGCTGCACCAACGTGTTGACAATTTAAGAAACGCTGGATATGACAGTAAAGCAGATGAAATAGAAAAGGAATTGAAAGCAGAGCAAGCCTATTTAGACATTTTGGTTGACAAGTGGGAAACTGGCAAAAAGGCTTTGGAAACATATAGCAGCACGGTAGCAGAAGCAGCAGAAAAAGAACGAGAAAGGTTCGAATTACTGAGGAGGGATTCAAAAGCCACCTTCGAGGTGGAACTGCTTGCCGCCGAAAATAGCTATGCCGCACAGTTTAAAGCAAAAAAGGAACTGCTGTACAACGAAAAGGAGATAGCCATAAACGCCGCCAACCTTACCGGCAAAGAAAAGGAGCTGATTGAGGCCCAATATGTGCAAAAACTAAAAGAACTCAATGCCGAATACAACCAACAGGTTTTGGAAGAGGCCAAACGCAACATAGATATTAAACTGTTACAGGCGGAGGAAGGCAGCCGAGAAGAGCTGGAGCTGAAGATTGAAGCCCTGCGTAAGGAACGAGATATTGAACTGGCTAGCATAAAGCTTACTGCTACGCAGCGCAAGCTTATCATAGCGCAAGCCCTGCAAGAGGAGATTGACCTGAAGGAGGCGTATAACAATGCGGCCATCATGTCTCAATTAAACGCTGAGATGAGCTACCTGAAAATAAAGGAGGCCATGGCGACCGAAAATTCCGCCGAAATGCTCAAGGCACAGATTGACATCATAGAAAAACAAGCGGATATAGAGCGCACCAACGCCATTAACACCATCACCAACAAAGAAGAGCTTGATGCCAAACTGAAAGAGATAAACGCCAATACCGACAAGCAGATACTGGATGCGAAAAAACAACACAACAAGCACCTGGAAACCCTTCGCAACAACGCTATTGCAGCGGAAACGAAACACGAGATAGCTAAACTGGAACTGGTAAAAAACAACCTCCAACTTACCGAACGCGAACGGGAAGAAGCCGAAGCCAAAATATATGACCAGCAGTTGTTGGGCATCAGAAAGCAACAGAACTCGCTCGATATTTCGTATGACCAAGGACTCATCTCGTACGACGAATATTTGCAACAACGGCGTGCACTGGAGGATGAGTATAATGCCATATCTCAGCAGAAGAAAAACGATGCTTTCGAAAAGGACAAAGCCCGCGAAGAGCAATGGCGGCAATTTGCCATGGAAACCGCCCAAACCGTGCTCGACACGGCCTTTGCCATCGGTACCGAGCGTAGGCAGGCGGCTTTTGAGGAAGAGATGAAGGGCATTACCGAGCAAAAGGAAACGGCCATGGCCGCGCTGGAAGAGGCCAAGGAAAACGACCTGATAAGCGAGGAAGCCTACCAAGCCCGCCGACAGGCCATAGAAGACAAATACAAAAAGCAGGAGGCCCAGACCAAGGCACGCCAGTTTGATGCCGAAAAACGCGCCAAGATAGCACAGGCCGTAATGAACGGGGCGTTGGCCGTAACCAACATACTGGCCACCGTGCCTGCCGGGCCGCTCAACCCTGCTGCCATTGTGGCCATTGCGGGTGCCGCCATTACCACGGCCGCACAAGTGGCCTTGATAGCATCGCAAAAGCCGCCGCAGTATGCCAAGGGCACGCCCGGGGCAGAGAAAACCCTGCCCGGCTTTAAGTGGGTAGGGGAGCAGGGCCCGGAGCTTATCTGGACGCCCGGCGGCGAAAAAATAATGACCCATACCGATAGCCTTGCGCTGATGGATAAGTACCAGATACCGGCCC
>CAYYZT010000127.1:7194-8645 GCA_964476015.1 uncultured Chitinophaga sp. | reverse complement strand
CACTTGCGAAACTGAACCCCCTGTTGGGATTTCACCCGATAACCCACAGAGATAATGACGTCGAGGTTAAAGTAATCAACCTGATAGGTTTTACCGTCTTCGGCAGTATGTGCAAATTTTGCACATACTGAATTCCGTTCCAGTTCACCCTCCTTGAATACATTGCCAATATGCTTGGTAATCACCGAGCGTTCCCGCCCAAATAACTCACATATCTGCGCCTGGCTTAACCAAACCGTATCCTGCTCCAACGCGACCTCAAGCCGCGTCTGGCCATCAGCACTGGTGAAAATCTGTACCCGTTGTTTATCCATTGTTTAACCCTTTTCCCTGAGAGCAACAGTATTGGCCAACCGATCAAGCAAACCCAGCATCTCCTTTTGCGGCCACAGAAAGCCTTTACCTTTCACTGTACGCGGCGTATCCGCCAGCCAAGCGCCAATACGATAACCGCTCAACTCGACAATGTTGACTCTGTCGTACCAAAGCAGATGCTCAATTTCATCTTTCATCCGATTCAGCGTCCCCTGCTCTGAACGGCTGCATTGGGTATCCACCTGCAAGGGGCACAAGTGTTTGTGGGCTACACTCATCTGTTCTTCTGCCCAGGATGTGCCAGGCGATAGCACTGGTTCTTGCTGTTGGGTCTGTCGGGCTGGGTCATCTCAACCAGACCCGCTTCCAGAGCAGGTAACAGGTAGGCTTTGCGGACGTTTTCCCGGTCAGCCAGCCCCAGTGCCGCCTGAATCTGCTGACGGCTCATCTCTCCTGTCAGAACCTTGAGCAAGGTTTTGACTTGCGGGGTTACTTGCCGGGTATCTTGCGGGGTAATCGTTTGCAAAGCCAGATGAATACATCCCAGCATGAAGCGGATAAAGGGTGCACAATCCGTTGCTGCTGTACTGTCATTCAACGCCTGATAATAGGCTGCCTGTTGCTGATGAACCAGGCTTTCCACCGGCAGCCAGGCAAACAACTGCTGCATCAGTTCCGGCACCCGATTGGCGGGCGATGCCATGTGCAACACATCCTCACCTGCCATCACACCCACACCACCACTGCGGCAATTCCCCGGATGATCCAGTAAACCCTTCATCAGCAAGCTGTGTGCAGCCAGCAGATCGGCTTCTTTCTGGCCATCCCAGCTTGACAGCCTTTCATAAACCGCCAGCGCATTGCGCGCTTCCTGTAATTCGCGTGGCGGGGCCAATACGGTTTTGCCATTCAGCAAAGCCGTGATCTGTTCTTCCGACAGGGTATTGCCTTCAATCGCCAGGGAGCCGGTTACTGTGCGAATGCGGTTGATGCGGCGCAGACGCAAATCCATACCCTGCTCCGGCCGGGCGTTCAGCCGACCCACCTGTTCACCGATGGCGGCGACCAGCGAGACGATTTCGCTGGTTAGGGTGTAGGGGGGTGGTAGGTGGTCATTTATGTGCTTACCTTATACT
>CAYYZT010000127.1:0-7184 GCA_964476015.1 uncultured Chitinophaga sp. | reverse complement strand
CTTATACTGAGGGGAAATACTGAAGAAATTTTCTCAATTTAGGTTCTGCCTCTTCATGCCAGTTTCTTATCTCACATTCCCACAGAACAAGAACTTTCCATCCCTGCTCATGAAGAAGTTGTATATTCTTCCTGTCACGCTCCACATTAAGCCTGAATTTTTCAATCCAGAAGTCTTGCCGGGTAGAAGGCATGGTTGCATACCTGCAATCATGCCTGTGCCAAAAACAGCCATGCACGAAGATAGCCTCATTTCGGGACTTGAAGACAATATCCGGTTTTCCAGGCAGATCGCGCGAATGCAGCCTGTATCTGTAACCATTTCCCCACAGCCATTTACGCACTAGTAACTCAGGTTTGGTATTTCTTCCTCTGATTCTGGACATGTTAAAAGTACGCTGTTCAGGGGAATGAACATCCATGTTCAGTCAGCCTTTATTTGAACTTTCTCATGATCTATATCTGGTTGCCCCTGCCTTGCATAGTAGGATGAAAAGCGCGAGACCATATCCTTTATGAAGGCAGGGGAGATCTGAATTTTCGGGAGATTGAAATTTTCACCTAGCTCCAACTCTGTATAAGTCGAGATTCTTCTGAAATTAATCAGCCCACCTTTAAAAAATTGAATTCCAGGAAGCCAATGGTAATAACCTGACTTACCGTTTTTATATGCTTTCTCCAAATCTTGTTTATTTCTATTTGATAGATTTTCCCAATCAAAATCAGGAAAAACATCAGAAAGTTTTTGAATTTCAACAAGAAGAGCTCTGTCAGTATTGCAGCCACCGCCATTACGCTCTGCCAGATCGCATGCCGGATTCATGACAACGTAAAAACTTTCAGAATCGTTGCTTTTTACTATACTGCCCGTGTTTATCCTGGTTGAAATTGGTGGGTGTATATAAAACTCCTCCGGGTAACATGTGCTCACATCATCATCTAAAACCTGCATAAGATGATTCAAGGCATGTCTGAGAAGTGCTTTTTCTGTTCGATTCGCATCTTCTTCACCATACGTAATCCATCTTTCTCTTTGCGGAAGAAGGTTACTGATAAATATCTGGCTGAGGCTCTTCTCAATTTCTCCTCTGCCTCCCATTATTCTGGTTAACCCTGTTTTATAAATTCCCCATAGCTTCTGAACAATAGCAGAATATGTAACATCACCTTTCCGGCACAGTTCAACGAGAGGAAACCCATCTTTTTCTGCCACATCAGGAGTTCCCGTCATAATCACGACCGGAATCCGGCGAAATGTGCTTTTGATCTGATCTACAACCTGATTCCCCTCATCACCTTGACCAGCCAGTTTCATGTCAATGATCGCGCCGTCATAATATGATCCATTTAATGCAGACAGGGCTTCCTGAACATTACTGCATATTTTCAGGTGTATCGTGCAGTTATTATCCTCCTTGAAATCATTAACAGCACTTTCACATGATTTCTGATCCTGCTCCTGATCTTCCACAAGAAGTAAACTCATCTCACTCATTGTAACTATCCTTTACTTGCAGTCTGAAATAAGCACCGCTGTCAGATTCCAGCGCCTTAAGTTCAAAGCCGTTCCTCTCTGCCGCTTCCCCCGCAATCGCCAACCCTATACCGGTTCCTGAGGGCTTGGTGCTGAACTGAGGTTCAAAGATCACGTTATCTGCGATAAGTGAAGGCTCGATACCTGGGCCAGCATCCCGGAAGTCAACATAAGTCAGACGGTCACCTTCTGATTCAATGTCGATGATAATTTTTCGGTCTGAGGATGTTTTTTCTTTCATCCAGAAAATGCTGTTATCAATCAGATTAGTGAAAATGGCATGGATATCCTGAGACCATCCTGAAACAGTCAGGTTACTATTCCCGTTAATAACGGTTGATATATTATTGTCCTTCATCTCCTGACGGAATATATTGAGGCTGCTTTGAATCTCTGCCTTCAGATTTAATGGTTTCCTGGATGACCGTCGTCCGGTTGCAAGAGGATCAAGCCTTTTAAAAAGATCAGACAGCAGATTGGAATTAATTTCAACTCCGTGTGCAATCTTTACTATCTCATCAATATTTTTCTCTTCGCCAGTCTCTGAAAACTTTTTCCGAAATCGGCTTATTCGAGGAACTTCATTTCTGAAATAATTCAGCGGTCGCCTTCCCTCATGAAGAACAACATTGATAATTTTCCCAAGAGTGGCCTGTCCTTGATATGTAGCAACTGCCTGACGGATGTCATCAGCTGCTTTGCTTTTCTCTTCTTCTTCACGACTGATCAGATCAATCACTTCGCCAGCCTTACTTTCCGCCATACCACCACTGATCAATTTTTTTCTGATTTCTTTTTTCAGGCTATCAAAGGAAAAAATTCTCTCCAGCTCTTTTTCTACCTTCAGTACAGGCTTGCTCAGACCAGCTTTTCGTCTGTAGCTGAATCTGCGCTCTTCCAGTTTTCCAATAACTGTCGTGGTTATCTCCTTCAATCGCTCATACGCTGCGTTCTCACGCAGACCATCACGCGCACTTTTTTCGACAAGTCCGGATTGCTCGTCGGACTGAATCAGGACATATCCAATTGCCTGATTACTACCGATGCGCATTGAAGGGTTCTGCACGCGCTGTTCATTCAGTTTCAACCAGTCAAAGTCTGCATCCCCCAGAGGCCGGATACGGAAACCATTTCGGTAAACGCCAATACCATTAGATTCATTTAAAAGCTGCCGCGCCTGCAATTTTCCGACATAATTCCCGTGCTCATCCTTCAATCCACGGCTGATTAAAGATTCTATGGATTCAGCCTCGCGGTCATATACCCGTATATCAAAGACCAGCTCACCGCATCCTGTCGGAGTACCAAGATCAATCAGAATTTTTTCTTCTACTGTATTGCGTGCTTTCTTGAGGGCATAAACCAGATTGCCTTTACCTTCGGCATCTATCCGACCAGCTATTCGATAATCAAACAGATCGAAAATAGGATAGGGCTCTATAGATTCTCTGCTGTCAGATACACTTGGAAAATCAGAAACTGATAGTCTTATGCTGAAATCCTCATCATCAGTATCTTCTATTGCGTTGCTGACAGGTGAGATCAGTTTCTTCAGTTCAAATCTGAGTTTGTCAAACTGCTTATTATTCCATTCATCAAGATAAGTTTTATTACCTGTTATTGTCAGTATTGTTCCGGGTAATTCAGTTGTATATTGTGTCTCGACCAGAATCTCCACATCATCCAGATATTCTGCGTTTTCGAAACTCTCCCACTCAACAAAAACCGTTGTTTTTTCTCCGGAACCAGTGACTGTCTCCAGCAGAAGATCCAAGCCGAGCACAGAAGCGGCATAACGACCAACCCCCTTTCTACCCTGCATAATCCGGCCAGATGGACTCTTTTTCCGATCCAGTTTGTCACTGGTTGAAGGAACCATCCATTTATTAATCACGGTATCCCTTGACATCCCATGCCCATGATCGGAGATCGTAACGGTATATCCATTTCCACTCGGCTGGCCCTTGAAGCATATTTCTACATCAGGTGAATCTGCGTCATAAGCATTCTTGACCAGCTCAACAACAGCAGCATAGCTGTCCTGTATCAGATCACGACCAATAGTCAGAAGATGGCGCCCTGCCGGTCTTATCCGGTGTGAATCGCTGGTGTTCATATCCAGTTCTCCTTTAATTTTTCTGCTATCTTCCGGGCCAGAAGTACCGGCACTGCATTACCGATCTGGCGAAACGCTGCTGTTCGACCTGGCGCAGGTTTTATACTTTCAAAATAGTAATCATCCGGGAATGTCTGCAGGCGGGCGGCCTCACGCGGAGTGATGGAACGATTCAGCTCAATATCCGGATGAATGTAGTAATGCCCGTCTTTTGCTATGTGCGCCACTACGGTGTGAGATGCGGGGAGGTCAGCAGCAACAACCTTGAAACGATCTACAAATGACGTCCTGTTCTGGTGGGTTTTCAGGCGCTCTGGCAAATCATTATATTCAAGCCTCTTCTGCTTCCGATTCCAGAGATCAACAACTCTCCTGTAGATTTCCAGATCCTGAGGAGTATTCGGCCTCGACTGGTGCCAAGTAACCGGCATGTCATCGTTTCTGATACCCGCTTCATACAGCCAGCTTCCCCGATACACTTTCATTCGACACGGTGCAGCGCTGCCGCCGCCCGCCACGACTGCAGGAAGATCCCGGAATATTTCCTTCACAGTGACTTTCGGCTTCCATACTTCTGGTTCAGGGTAGAAGCCTTTCCTGTTTCCCTGCCTTCCCACAAGGATAATCCGCTTACGTGTCTGAAGAACTCCATAGTCATTCGCACTAAGCACTTGATATTCCGTTTCATAGCCGGAGTCACGGAATAGTTGGCGCATCGCATCGAAGTAGCTGTTGCTTTCATGATCATTTGCGGACAGCAACCCCGTGACGTTCTCAAATACAAAATACGCCGGCTGATAGCGTTTCAGAAATTCTGCATAGAAGATATACAGATAATTCCTTTTATCTCCAACCATACGATTGGTGTCTCGTGATCGACCAACCAGTGAATATGCCTGACATGGAGGGCCTCCGATTATCAGATCAAGCTGTTTCTCTCGCAGACATTCGTCGATACTCCTGAATATTTCTTCCAGAGATTCTTTTGCTATCTCTTTGTTAATAATCGACTGATCTACTTCAGAAGGCACTGCGGCATATAAATCATCTCTGCTTATTTTTCCATTAAGGTAGTCCGCATAGATGTTTTCTTTACTGGCAGATTTCAACCAGTGGTAAGCCATTCGTGTACGTAAGGTAAAACAGGCCGCTTGATCAGCCTCAACATGAGCGACTGGAGAAAACCCAGCCTGAATAAACCCTTCTGAAAGACCTCCTGCACCAGCGAAAAGGTCAAGAAAACAGAGATTCTTTTTCATAGAACTGCCTCTGTTGTTTTCTGACTGACGGACAACTCACCGGAAAGAAGTTTAGGGAGAAGTATGTCACGCACTTTGACCAAGGTGTTTGCCTCTACTACGTTGTTTTTTATTTTTCCAAGCAACGGCTGAATCAGAAACTCGAAGGATTGCAATGTACCAATACATGGCTTAACGCAGCAGACGGCATCAAAAGTAGTTTGAGTTATGGTGTCAAAAACAGCTCCATGAGTATTTTGCTTAAGTGTTTCAATAGCTTCTTTCAGATTGAAGTAATTGAAAAAATCACCAACGCCGTTTGAGCCTAATACGCCATAACATGATTGATTCATAGCCATTGTTCTTCCAACAAGAGCTAACTTCCCAACAGTGCCACGTGCAGAAATAATAGTCGTACCAACTGTAAGAAGTTTAGTTGAGCTTCTGTTCAAACCGAGATCAGTGATTTTTTCATCTGTATCGACTACCCAGACATCACCATTATTGGGTGCATCCTTTACTGAAAACCATGGAATATCGCCGTTCCAATAATCTGCCTCTGAGCGCTTCGGTGTTCCTCCACCAATAAGCTGTACCATTCTTGACAGGGGAAGGGCTTCCCATCCCTTCGGAATCTCCCCCAACTCTGACTCGTCCATTTCATCAGGAAACAGCGCAGCGGTGGCGGCGAGTTGGTTGTGGTGCTCGCGGGACATCTGATCGAGTTCGGCATCGGTTTTGCCGCCAATGGCGCGCATGGCAGCGCGGTTGATATAGGTTTCCAGATCGCCGGTCGGATTTTCCAGTTCTGCAGCGTAGCAGACTGGGGATGCGTATTTATGGACAGGTTGCAGATCGTGCCACTGTCTTTTGGCGGCGATCTTGGCTTTGACCGGATCGAAATCGACAAACCAGGATTTGAAGATGGCTTGCGCCATGGCTTCGAGGGTTTGGTTGATGCGGCGGTTGAGGCTGATCTTTTCGTTGAGTTCACCAAGAATTTCGGCGATAGCGTGTTGTTCTTCTAGTGGTGGTAGTGTGATTGGAATATTGCCAAGGATATCTGTATTTAAGTTAGGCATTGTTGCGCCAACAGCATGACGTATCAGCCATTCTTTTGAATCAAGGGAAGCAAGAGCCGATGCAATAAACGCAGGTGTAGCCACAGTGGGTTTACCAACAGAGACTTTCAAGCAGCCCGTACCGCACAGCCAACCCGTTTCTCGTTCGGAAACCAAGGCAAAGCGTGTTACATCACCGCGACGGCTGAAAACAATATCACCAGACTCAAGCCTATGCCGAGCAAGGCGAGTAACGTGTTCATCAGCCACGCGTGTAATGCCTTCTTCGTTAATATTGCCATCAACAAGATTCACCGGCATAACGACTGGTGTTCCTGAAGTTGAGTAATCGGACGCATGGAGTTGACTACCGAATGGCCCGGTTTGTATTGATCCACCTTGTTGCCGACATATCTCGCCAAGTGTTGTTTCAACCAATTCAGGCACTATCCACACCTCCCGGCATATTCCGTATCACCACATACTCCTGCTCAATATTGCGATGAAAATCGGCAGGCAGGTGTGCCCAGTCATGCACGTCCACCAGCATGGGCAGGTCGCTTTCCTGCACGGCTTCTTGCACATCCATCCAGTCTTCAACTTCCTCTTCAAGGTCGGCAGGATTGCGCAACACGATATCCAGATCGCTGCCCTCGTGCGCACCACCACTCACGCGGCTGCCATAAGCCCAGACTTCCGCTTCAGGCGCCTGCTGCGCCAACAAGGTACGCAGCATGGCCAGGTGCCGCGCCTTTATTTGTAGTTGGCCAATGTCACGACTGGGCATCGAACAACTCCTGGAGCGTGTCGGCAAGCGCACGCACATCCTGCAAATAGGCGGGCAGCGTGTCAGCCGTGCGCCGCAGGTGTTCGACATTCAATGACATGATACATACTCCTCAGTCATGGTTATTCGCTCCTGTTGTTATCGTGTATCCCAACCCTGCCAGACTCATGCCTCCTCCCCTTCCACCGCCCGATAAGCCTGCTCGGGGTCGTTGGGTTTGTCGGGGCGGGTCATGGTGATGCGTCCGTTGCTCAGCAGGGGTCGCAAATAGTTCTGGCGCACGGTTTCCACATTGCGAGTCAGCAGTTGGGCCAGTTCCTCGGCCCGATAGTCCCGATGCCGACACAGAGCCACAACAACGTTTCGTATCTCCTCGGGAGAGCTGCGTTGTCCAAGCCCACCAATCCGGGCAGCTAACTCCCCCGGCAATTCGTTCAGCAACGTGCGTC
>CAYYZT010000126.1:1856-8647 GCA_964476015.1 uncultured Chitinophaga sp. | reverse complement strand
ACGGTAAGCAATACCGAACTCCAGTTACCGATGTTCAACGCTTGTTGCACGTTGCTCTTCTCGTCTTTAATAGTAACGAAGAAAGTGCCCACGATAGAGAAAACCAAGCCCATGCCGCCAATCAACATAGGCAACAGCACTGGGGCTATGCCGCCAAAGCTGTCGGCTGATTTAATCTCTTGGCCCAGTACCATGGTAGCGAGGATGGTAGCTATGTAAGAACCGAAAAGGTCGGCACCCATACCGGCCACGTCGCCCACATTGTCGCCCACGTTATCGGCAATGGTAGCCGGGTTGCGGATGTCGTCTTCGGGGATACCAGCCTCAACTTTACCTACCAAGTCGGCACCCACGTCGGCAGCTTTGGTATATATACCGCCGCCTACACGGGCAAACAACGCGATGCTTTCGGCACCGAGGGAGAAACCTGCCAACACCTCAAGGGCAGTAGCCATAGCAGGGCCGTTCACGTCGCCGCCTTCGCCCACAAACTGGTAGTAGAACACGATGAACAACGAGCCCAAGCCCAACAAGGCCAAGCCCGATACGCCAAGGCCCATTACCGTACCACCGGCAAAAGAAACCTTGAGGGCCTGCTTTAAGCTAGTGCGGGCGGCCTGCGTGGTACGAACGTTTGCCTTAGTGGCGATGTTCATACCTATATATCCGGCAAAAGCCGAAGAAATGGCACCGATAATAAACGCCACGGCAATCAACCAGTGGGAGTGGGGGTTAAGCGTACCCGACCATGCCAGCAACAGGGCAGTGGGGATAACGAAGTAGCTCAACAGCTTCCATTCCGCTTTCAAAAACGACATGGCACCGTTGGCAATGTAGCCGGATAGCTCCACCATGTTGGCATCGCCAGCATCTTGCTTGCTCACCCATATTGATTTAACGTAGGTGTACAGCAGTACTACTACGCCTAGGATTGGTAATACATACAGAATAGTGTGCGCATTCATAAATTTGGGGTTAATTACGGAATTGGTTAAGCCTGTTTGTTTTAGAGCGCCCAAAAATAGTGGAATACGGGGGTTATTCATAGGGCTGGAAACTATATTTTTAAACATAGTGGACATTGGTAGGTTTTTATGTTGGTCAGTGGTGGGTTTGAAGGTGGCCAATTTGTTGGAAACAATGGGATAATATACGGTTTCGGTCAGACGGCCTCAAGCCGTCCGACCGATATAACGGTGCTGTATTTGAGAGAAATGCCTTATGCTGGCCTCCGTTCCCTGTATAGCGGTCGGACAGCGAAAAGCTGTCTGACCGCAAGTCGCCCTCGGTCAGACGGCCCCAAGCCGTCCGACCGATATAACGGTGGAGTGTTTGAGAGAAACACCTTATGCTGGCCTCCGTTCCCTGTATAGCGGTCGGACAGCGAAAAGCGGACTGACCGTTATGGTCATGCATATTTGTTAATAATTGCTAATGCACGGCACTATTATGGTTTGGCTAGGCGTTTATGCTTGTGAAAACACCCCGCCTAAATGGACAATGGTTACGCCGAAATGTTGTTTATGTAGATTTTCGGCTGTATGTTCACCAAACGCATTAAAAAAGGCACTGAAAAAGAAGGTTTATCGACATGAAGGTTGCAGTAAATAGTATTTGGTTGTTGCTTTTGGTCGCGATGCCCCAGTTGCTTTGGGCACAGGCCGACCCGCTGTTGCTGGAGAAATTTCCGAAAGAGGACGTGGTGTATCTGGAAATGACCCAACGGCTGGATATCCGCATCGTGGGCGATTCGCTGGACATTAAAAACAATGTAAGAGAGCGTGCCCATTACCTCACCGGCAACGATTTGAGCCTTACCCGAGAAGGCATTTACTATACCAGCTTTTCCGAAATAAAGAACCTGAAAGCTTTTACCGAAGTGCCCGCTGGCAAAAAGAGCAAGCGCATCGACGTAACGGATTTCCAAGTAAAATCGGCCACTTCCAGCGGCATCTTCTTCGACGACAACAAAAAGATGGAGTTTCTATATCCCGGTGTAATGTCGGGTGCCACCACACAAATGGAGTACACCGAGGTCATCAAAGACCCACGGATGCTGGGCGTGTTCTACTTCAACTTTTATGTGCCGGTTATCAAAGCCGAGTACAGCGTGAGCTTTCCGCCCGACGTGAAGGTGGACCATATTCTGCTGGGCAACCACACGGATAAAATCAAATTCAAGGAAACCAAACAAGCCGACGGCAACATCCTTTATACTTGGACGGCGGAAAACCTGCCCAAGCTGAAGTTTGAGGGCAGCGCCCCCAGCCGCAGCTATTTCGACCCGCACATTATCCTGCACATCACCTCGGCCAAGCTGGGCGGCAAAGAGCAGCCGATACTGCGCAACACATCCGACCTCTATGCTTGGTATTATTCTTTAGTAGAGGAAATCAACCCCGAGGGCGAGAAGGAATTGAAAGCCATTGTGGACGGCATCGTGAAAGACAAAAAGACCCAGCGCGAAAAGGCACAGGCCATTTTTAGCTGGGTGCAGGCCAACATCAACTACGTGGCTTTTGAAGACGGCATGGGCGGCTTCATCCCCCGCAACGCCATTGATGTTTGCACCAAAAAATATGGCGATTGCAAGGACATGAGCAACCTGCTTACCGAAATGCTGCAACTGGGCGGTTTGGAAGCGTACATGACCTGGATTGGCACCCGCCACAAGCCTTATACCTACGCCAAGGTGCCTACCCCCATGGTGGACAACCACATGATAACGGCCTTGGTGCTAGAAGGGGATACCCTCTTTTTGGATGCTACGGGCAAGTACCAAACCCTTGACCTGCCCACGGATATGATACAGGGCAAGGAAGCCTTGATAGGCTTTGGCAAGGATAAATACGTTATTAAAGAGGTGCCCGTTATTACTATGGAGCGCAATAGGGTAGTGGACTCGGTGCATCTCACCATCGCTGGTTCCGACCTCAAAACCAAGGGCACCACCATTTGGAACGGTTACTCAAAAGTGGATGCGGCCTATGCCTATTATGGCAGGGATAAGAGCGATGATAACAAGTTTGTGAACTCGCTAACGGCCAAGGGCAATAACAAGTACCGCACAGACAAGTTTGCCATGAACGACCCGCTAAACGCCTATACGCCTTTGCGCATAGAGTACGAGGGCACCATACCCGATTACGTGCGCAACATTGCGGGCAAATACTATATGGCCTTCAACTTGGACAAGATGGTAACTACCACGCCCATCGACAAAGAGAAACGCACCTATAGCTTTGAGTTTGATTATAAGGTAGACCAAAACCTTGTGGCCATGCTCGAAATACCGGAAGGCTATGGAATTGAGTACTTGCCCGCATCCTCCAAATACAAGGGCGATTTGTTCGGGTACGATATTACCTACCAAGCCGACGACAAATCGGTAAAGCAGGTAAAGCGTGTGTACATTAATACCCTAATGCTGGAGCCTTCGCAGTTCGATGCTTGGAACGAGTTTATCTCCCAGCTCAACAAGGCCCATAAAGAGACATTGGTTTTAACTAAGAAACAATAAAAGGACATACTGGATGAAAAATTTGCTGTTGCTGCTCGTAAGCCTTGCTATTACTACTTTTTCGTTTGCCAATACCGCGCTTTACCACACTAAATATGATTGGGATACCACGATAACCTTGGTGAAACTGAACGACCAAGAAAACATAGACAATGCCGTGGTGCTGCTGGACAACCGCGTAATGGAATACGTGGCCGGGGAAGGGGAGGATGAATACTTTATGTACATTACCCGCCACAAGCGCATCCGCGTAAACAACGACAAGGGGGTGGACGAGTTCAACAAAGTGTTCGTTCCTATTCGAGACAACGATGAGGTGATTACGCTCAAGGCCCGCTCCATATCTAAGGACGGTACGGTAAAGGTGCTGAACGAGCAGAACATCAAGAACTTGGAGAACTACGAGAACTACGGCAACTTCGCCATTTTCGCCATCGAAGGCGTGGAAAAGGGCGGCGAGATTGAGTATATCTATACCATTAAGCGCAGTGCTGAAATTTTTGGCCGCGAGACTTATCAAAGCGACGTGAAGATTAAAAAGGCGGGCTTTACGCTCATCACGCCCGAAGACCTGAAGTTTGCCACCTATGGCTACAATGGTTTCCCCTATGGTGAGTTTGTGAAGGATGGCGAACGCTATGTGCTTACCATTGCAGTGAACAATTTGGAAGCCTTGTACGAAGAGGCTTACAGCGGCTACGATGCCAGCAAAAAACGCATTGCCTACAAACTTATCGGCCGAAAAGACGACGATACCCGTTTGTTTACTTGGAACGATGCCGGCTTGCGCTATATGAACAACGTATATGCTTACGAAACCAAGTTCGATGCAGCCAAATTCTTGAAATCGCTGAAGATACACAAGCTCAAAACCGTGGAGGAAAAGGTGCTGGCCTTGGAGGATTACATGAAGAACAACATTGCCTACAAAGAAAATGGCGGCGAAAGCTTGGACGATCCGCAACAGGTGGTGGCGCAACGTTTCGGCACGGAAATGGGCATTACCCGCGTATATGCCCTCTGCCTGTATGAGTTGGGCATCAAACACCAATTGGTGGTTACTTGCAGTAGGTACGAGAATAAGTTTGTGTCCGAGTTTGAGGACTACTACAACTTGGACGAGTTTATGATTTACTTGCCGGAGCAAAGGAAATATCTTTCGCCGGGCAACATACATTTGAGGCTGGGCGTGGCTCCTAGCTATTTGGCGGGCAACAAGGGGCTGTTTATCAACATACCCTACGGTTTTGGGCAGGTGAGGGATATACCCGCCATGAAATACGAGGACAACACCGTGGGCTTGGAGGCCGAGGTGATTTTTAACAAACAGATGGAGGAGGTGTCGGTAAAGAAAAACCAAAGCTGGACGGGCCATACAGCTTATAGCTACCGTCTCAATTTTGAATATGCCGACGAACAGAACAAGGAGGCCTTCATCAAAGAACTGATGACTTCGGGTTTGGACGATGCCGTTATCAAAAACAAAACCACCGTTAATGCCAAGGTAAAGGACAACGCCACCAATAAGCCCTTGGAACTCAACGGGGAGTTTACTTCCAGCAACCTTTTGGAGAATGCCGGCAACAGCTACATCCTCAACATTGGCGACATTATTGGCCCACAGGCCGAGCTATACCAAGAGCACGAACGCCAAACGGATATTTCATTCCCTTACCCTAAACAATACAAGCACCATATATATTTTACTATTCCTGATGGGTATAAGGTGAGCGGCTTAGATGGGGTGAAAATCAACAAAAAGCTGGAAGACAAGGGAGAAACCTTGGCCAGCTTTACCTCCACCTACAAAGTAGAGGGCAACGTGGTACACGTAAACGTGCATGAATACTACGTTGTAGCCGATATTCCGAAGGCACTTTACGAGGGTTTCCGTTCGGTAATCAACGGTGCGGCAGACTTCAACAAAGTATCCCTACTGCTAGAGCCGAAATAGCGCAATTGCGACATTTTGAGACATTTTTTGTGGTATTTTTATCGTAAAATGGGCTGTTTTTGCGGTAAATGCCGCAATTTGAGCTATAGTTGCGGTAAAATGTACCGTTTGCGTATTTGGGTGCCGAGTAGCCAAACCATCCCCCCGACCAAGCTGCCCAAAACTGCCCCGCCCAGCACGTCGGCAGGGTAGTGGACCCCTACATATATTTGCGCCAACGATACCAGTACCGCCAAGGCCAGCAAGGCATACAAAGGCCACCGGTATTGCCGGTATAGGCAGGCTCCCACTATCACGGCAAAGCCAAAGTGGTTGCTGGCGTGGCTAGAGGGAAAGCTGAACCCGCCGCCGCAGTTTACCAACAGCCGCACCTGGCCCTCCAAGAGCGGTTCGCGACAGGGCCGGAGGCGTTCTGCCCAAGGCTTGATAAAGGAGGCGCTTATTTGGTCGGTCAGCGCAAAAGTGAGCAGCGTGAAACCGATAAACCACAGCCCTTGCCATTTGTAGCGATACAGAAACCAAGCCGCCACGCCAATATAGAGCGGTAGCCAGGTATATTTGTGGCGCAGCACGGGCATCAGCCAATCAAACAAACCGTTGACCATGCCGCTATTGAGGGCGATGAAGGCTTCACGGTCTATTTGCAGCAGGCTATCCAGCATGTTTGCGGGCTATCATAATCAAACGGTCCGAACTATCGGGGTGGTATGGGTTGAGGTCGTAATCGCCGAAAGTCTGCTCCAAAGCAAAACCCGTTTTGGCAAAGTATCCTATAAAATCTTCCAATGCCAAAGCCTGCACCGCCTCGGTATAGGTGCGGGAGAAAGGCCCGTCAACCACTTCTATCTCCTTGATAATGCGGTCGTTGAACACCGATTTGCGGATATTGAACACCACCTCGCCGGCATACTTCGTTTCCTCCGCCACCAAGTTTTGCAGCACGGTGTGTATGTTGAAAAAGTCGATAACCAACACGCCGTTATCCTTCAGCCCCCAATGGGCCGCCCGGAGGGTTTTGATATTGTCGCCCTCATGCTCAAAGTAGCCGAAACTGGTAAAAAAATTGAAAATATAGTCGAAGTAGTTAATCCTAAAATAATTGCGGATGTCGTGCTGGTAAAAATGTAGGTTATCCATTTGGGCCAGTTGCGCTTGCCGTATGCTGCGGTTAGAAAGGTCCACCCCCGTTACGTCGTAGCCTTTGTTAGCGAGGAACATGGCATGTCTTCCGGCACCGCAGGCTAGGTCCAGCACACGGCTGTCCCACTGCGGTTTCAGGTGGCCCAAAAGGTTGTTGATGAAGCGCTCGGCCTCCTT